>JADLAJ010000027.1 GCA_020848255.1 Chitinophagales bacterium | reverse complement strand
GCTGTAGCTTTGATGAATGTACCGCCAATTTCTTTCGTGTGTGCAATATCCAGCATGGTATCTGAAGGGTCAATTCCATAAAAAATTAAACCCGACTGTGCCATGTAGTGCGTGTAGTTGGCAGTGCCGCAGCCTACATCCAGATATCTGCCGTTTGGGGAAGGTTGCAACAATGCCAACATGCGACCGGCAATATAAGGGTCTGCACGTCTTGTATTGTTGTATCCTTTACCAATGGTATTGTAAATCGTATTACTCATTAGGAGTGTCAAAAATAATATTTTCCGGTTTTAGGGCAAAAAAAAAGACAAAGTCGATTAAACCTTGTCTTCCAAATGTGCAGTTTCATTTCTTTTTACAGAGATTTATTCTGCTTACTCTCCTTACTTTGATCGCCTTTTGTGTCTGAAAAAATAGCTTTGACACCATTCCACAGCTGAAAGTTTCACTTCTGTTACAAAGTTTATTTCTTTCACTTCTCTCACTTTTTCGGCATTCAAATAACGTATAGTAAACTTAGCATGTATTGCGGTATTCCGCCACTTTTTTCGCTCTTTGTTTTGCACATCTTTATGCATATGCTTATGCACATTGCAGACCATTAGCAATGCACATATTATGCACATTATTAATGTTATTTGTATCAGTTGCGATTTATTTTATTGCAGCTTTCAGATATTTCTGCCTAAATCGTTCAGAATAATATTAGGTTGTCTGGGAAATATAAAAAAAGCACCATGAATAAACATGATGCTTTGTAAAAATAACAAGTTTAGCAATTAGCTATTCCATGAGTTATTTTTAACGGCTTGTCTCTGGTGTTCACTGGCAAGTGCATGATGGCCATGTGCTTTTACAGTGCTTTCACTTGCTTTTTCATCATTACCTTCCTGGCGGAATTTCGCTGCATCGTTGTGGTTTTTCGCTGCTGCTTCATGATGTAGTGCTGCTTTCTTGTGGTTTTCAATTACGCTTTGTTTTGCATCACCTTTTACATTGTTTTTCTCCGCTGTAATTGGAGTAGCTGTTGAATTTGACATGTTACATGTATTTATTTTATAACAGAATTGTTATACTGCAAAGTTGAGGTGTTCCAATGTGCTAAGAGTTATAGAATCTTCACAATAACTTACATGATTTTAGTCTTGCCGGAAATTAGAGAATGATGTAATGTCTTCTTGTAATTGTGTAATGCGAAGTACCTGTAAATTCAGGAAGTTTGCTTTCAGTTAAAACCATTAATTATGAGTATACATTATTTAAATGCAGGTTTCTTTATGGTGCTTTTCGCCGTAGGAGCTATTTCTTTAGTATTGGGAATGATGTTTGTATTGTGTTGTATCTGATTTGGTTTCTACCGCTGTTTCTAAATACTTATTTCTTTCAGGATGCTGTTTTATGTAGTTTCCATTATTCCATTTGTATTGTTTTAAGAGTACTATGATTAACTCTATGCGGTATATCATGCGGGCAGTTCGCAGTCATTTATTTACAATATATTTATGGGTATAAACACAATAAACATGACTTGCGTTTTACACATCCAACTGGAAACTTATTACACTGAAAATTGAAATCAATACAGCAATCTGTGGAGTAGTTATAGATATCTTTCTTTGTATATTGATGGAACGATATGTTTGCCAGAATAGAACAATATATGTAATAATCAATAGCAGAGTGGTTACATCTGTCGATTTTTTTTTAAATCAATGATTTAACCAATATCTGATTTTAGAACATGAGTGAAAGTTGCTTGTGTAAAATCGGCAAACTTAATAGTGAATGATTTTGGAAAAAAAGTGGAGAATATCGGATTCGAACCGATCGCCTCTTCACTGCCAGCGAAGCGCTCTAGCCAAATGAGCTAATCCCCCATAAAATTAAGAACACTGCAAAAGTAAGTATTTATTTTTATCTTTCATTCGTAATTATTAAATCATACATCTTAAATCATAATTAAATTTCATGCTTTCTTTTTGGGAACAACAAACATTGATAAATTACGATTTTGTAGTCGTGGGTGCAGGTATTATGGGTTGTTCGGTTGCATTTGAGCTGCGCCAGAAATACCCGCAGGCAAAAATTGTCGTATTGGAACGCGGTATATTTCCCACCGGCGCTTCCACCAAAAATGCAGGGTTTATGTGTTTCGGGTCGCCAACTGAAATTTTAAGTGATATTAAATTACTCGGAGAAAAGAAAGCATTTGAAATTATATGGCAACGTTTTGAAGGGTTGAAAATATTGTCTGAACGATTGGGAAATGAAAAAACAGGAAGAACTACCAACGGCGGTTTTGAACTTATTTTTTCAAACCCTTTGCCAAAAGGTGTAGTGGATGGTTTGAGTGAATGGTTATTGCCCATTTTTAAGTTTCCTGTTTTTAATGACTTTTCGAAAAATATAGAAAAATTTGGTTTTCAAAATGTGCAGCAATTATTGCACTGTGCAATAGAATCACAAATTGATTCGGGAAAGATGATGTTGAATTACTGGAAATTATTACATGAAAATAATATTCAAATTATTACCGGAGCTGAGGTGAAAAATATTCAAGGCAATCGTATTGAAGTAGAAAATAATGTAACGGGTGGTTTTATAATAAAGGCCACTCAAATTATTTTGTGTACAAATGCTTTTATCAGTGAGTTATTGCCTGATATGCCTGTAAAACCTGGCCGCGGACAAGTTATTTTAACTAATGAAATAGAAAATTTGCCCTTTCAGGGTAGTTTTCATTTTGACGAAGGATTTTATTATTTCAGAAATATAGGCAAACGTGTATTATTTGGCGGAGGCAGAAATCTGGATTTAAAAAAAGAAGAAACTACTGCGTTTGAGCCGAATGAAGAAATTATCAACGATTTAAAAAATAAATTAACTCAAATTATTTTACCCAATATTCCTTTCGAGATTGAACAGCAATGGCAAGGCATCATGGGATTCTCTGATTCAAAATCGCCTGTAGTTATGACTCTGAATGCTCATACGAAATATGTAATGGCTTGCAATGGAATGGGGGTTGCATTATCACCGTTTGTTGCGAAACTTGCTGTTAATAGTTTATAGTATTCCTATTCGTACACAATATTATCCGCCAGATTCGTTTCTACCACATCGTGAATAAGAGCACTTTTTCTTTCGTCTTCAGTATAGCTGTCTTCACTGCTGCTGTTATCGGTCTCAGCGGCCTGATCTGTTTCGCTCATGGCAGCAGCTAAAATTAATAAAGCCGCAGCTTGCTCTAATTCTTCTTGTGTGATTTGATCTGTACTTGTATTTGTTTCGGATGTTTGAACAGCAGCAGCCTTTTTCTGAATGTTAGATGCTGTTTCTTGCGTAGCACAACTTTGTAAGGTTACAACTGAAAATAAAACAAAGATTGCATTTGTCAGTACTGATTGAATGCTTGTTTTCATGGCGATTTTTTGTGTGTTATTGAATGATGTAAAATTCATTCAAATAATACGATTAACCTTCCATAAAAACTGCCGGCTTATAAATTCAGGGTTTTCCTTACCTTTTCCAGATCTTCCGGTGTATCTACACTGATGCTTTCAAAATCAGTAATACCTGCTTTTATGTTAAAGCCATTTTCCAGCCAGCGCAATTGCTCCAGATGGTGTTCAAGTTCATTTGGAGTAGGAGCAAGTCGAACAAGCTGTTTCAATACATCCGCTCTGAAGCCGTAAATTCCAACGTGTTTGTAGAAAATTGGTCGACCATTGACAGTCGAAGCCTGACCGATTCTGACAAAATCAACTGCAAAATGATTTTCTTCCAGTATCGCTTTTACTATATTTTTGTTTTCCAGTAGAGATAAATCTGATTCTTCTTTCACCTGCGTCACAATCTCGGCATTTGCATCTTCAAACAAGCGGGAGAGTTCATCTATTTGCTCCGGATTGATGAGTGGTTCATCGCCTTGTATGTTAATGATAAAATCGTATGTGTCGCCTTCTTTTTCCTGTACTTCAGCACATCGTGAGGTTCCGTTGAGATGTGCTGTTGAAGTCATTTGTGCATTTCCGCCAAATGCTGTTACAGCATCGTAAATTCGCTTATCGTCCGTAGCAACGACCACATTTGTCAGACTTTTTGCTTTCTTACATTGCTCATATACTCTTTGTATCATGGTTTTACCGGCAATCATTGCCAGCGGTTTACCAGGAAACCTCGTGGATTCGTATCGTGCGGGTATGATGCCTAAAATGTTCAAATGGTATAGAATTTGCCTGACAAAAGTACTTTAAACTTGTGTTGAAAAAAAACTAAAGTTATAAATCATAAAAAACGGACTTTTGTCTTTAAATCTGGCCGTATGTGTAGAAAAGGAGTACATATTATTTTAATCCTGCTTGTAAGTTTGTTTTCATTCGGACAAAATACAAAACCTAAACCCGCCGCTAAATCGTCTGCATATATCATGCATGTAGTGAAATTTGGCGAAACACTGACAAAGATTTCCCAGAAATATGGTGTTTCTAAAACAGAAATACTGAAAGCAAACCCTTCTTTGACGCCGGATAATCTGAATCCGGAACAAATCCTCAGAATTCCGAATGTTGGTAATAAAAAAACAGTAACTACCTCAAATACAACGGATAGTGAATTGAAACCTAAAGTACAGGTTAGTCATGAATTAGCACCTAAAACAGGTAAATATCACGTGGTGGAGAAAGGACAAACCATGTATGCCATCTCAAAAATGTACGGGTTGAAGGTCGAAGATATCCAGAAATGGAATAATCTGACAGATTTTAATGTGAAGGTAGGAAGTCTGTTGCTGGTAGTGGATCCATCCTTTAAACCGAATCCGAAGGCTTTTTTGGAAATTCCGACTGTAAAAGATACTCCGGTGAATACAATAACACCCAAAAAAACAGAAAATAAGGTACTTAAGGACGAATCCCCTAAGCCGTTGACTGTTGATGAGCAGGACAATACAGAGACAGCTGAAAAACCTGATATTCAGGCCAATGATAATGAAAGCCAGAAAGAGCTGGCCAAAATGTTTAAAGATAAGGCGATAGCCGGCAATATTCAGATAACAAAAGGAACCGGTGCGCCGATGACCACTACACTTGGTGCTATGGAAAATGTTTATTTTGCGATGCATAAAACGTTACCAATCGGTACTATTATAAAAATCAAGAACCTTGTGAACAGTAAAATTGTTTATGCTAAAGTAATTGGAAAACTCCCTGAAACTGACGAAAATAAACACGTTATCGTTCGTTATTCTTTAGGAGTAAAGAAGGATTTGCTACTGCAGAACGGCAAATGTTACGTGCAAGTCGAGTATTGATTTAGTTTATGTTATTGTTAGATAAACAAACATGACT
>JADLAJ010000026.1 GCA_020848255.1 Chitinophagales bacterium | reverse complement strand
CTTTCACTTACCAGCGTAACACCTGCACCCAGTTCGCCTGCCAAGCCAAATCCGGCGATGAAGCGAAGAATCTTATATTGTTCAACGGTGCTTATCATACCGTTCAATATATTCGCAACCGAATACAAAAAAATGGAGCCGAACAGAACCGATAACCTTCCTTTTTTATCTCCTAAAATACCCCAGAAAATACCCCCCAACAACATGCCACCCATTTGGTAATTAAACAACATTTTTCCATAATAGCCAAGATCTGCGTCGGATGTAATACCAATGCCTTTTAAACTTGGCACACGAATAACGCCGAACAATACCAAATCATAAACATCTACAAAGTAACCCAATGCTGCCACTACAATTAAAAGTGTCAGTCCTTTCTGCTTGTTATTATCACTCATACTATACTAATAATGTAGTAAAATACAGATTTATTATTGATAGACAATAAGTTCAGTTGGTTTTTTATGAACGTGTTGTGGAATCAGCTATTTTCTGACAGCCATTTTCAGGATTTCCCAATAGCCGTGCTTCAGTAAGCCATGTTCATAAAATCCACGGGCAACCAGCATTTTATGCATTTCAGGCGAATTATAAGAAGGCATGTTTTGAAGAAAATGATGCTCTAAATGATAGTTTACATGCAAAGGCGCAAACAAAATACGCTCCAGGAAATTGGCATAGGTAGTGCGTGTATTCTTATACGGGTCGTGTGTGTCTTCCACTACACTGTGCTCGGCAATGGAGCGGATACGCAAACTGAAATTAAACGTAGTTAAGTTAGCGCCAATCCACAGCAGATACAACCAGGGTTTTCCAAGTGCCAGCAAAATTAAAAAGAGAATGAGATTGGAGAAAAAAGGACCTCGAAGATTGTAATATGCATTTCTTAAAATTATGTGCCAGGGTCTTTTATCCACCGGGATTTTTTCAATTACATTTCCAAGATTGTATTTAATAAATCCGGTATGCATTGCCAATAAGCCGGTATCTGCTTTAATGCCGGTTAAGCCAATTAAATCCCTTCCTAATTTACGAAACATACCCGCCAGTTTTGCAGGATAACCTTTTACTAAATTAATATCCGGATCATCTGAAGTACCGGTTGCGATATGGTGTTGAAAATGGTACGGACGATATTGTTCAATATTATTAAAAATAGGATACGCACCAAAAAAATTACCGACAATATCATTTATTTTTTTGCTTTTAAAAAGGGAGTAATGTGAAGCATCATGCATGATAATGGCACAGCCTAATTGTTTTCCGCCAATTATAAATAAGGCAATAATAATAGCAATCGCCAGAATGATTTTACTTGAAGTTAAATAAGGAACAATGGCAACCAATGCAAAAGAAAACACAATCCATAGCCAAACAGATGTAACTTCAATAAATCCCTTCCAGTCAGACTTTTGGTGTAGCTTTTTTATTTCTTCTTTAGATAAATATTGATTGATGATCTGCTTATACTTTACTACCTGTTGATTTTCAGGCTTTACGTTAAATTCAAAATTATTAAAGGTAGTTGCCATTTTGTTAATCTAAGAAAACTTTCATGTATGCATACGTTTCCTGTGGATATAAATTTAAACAAAAATGTCCACCTTTCACCTGAAAATAGACTTCATCCGGAGGTGCAATAATTCTGTCAGCTTTGTCGTGAATTCTTATTGGATTCGGTAAGCTGGATTTTATCTTCTGCTGATAGTTCATTTCTATCATCAGCGCCAGTTCATTATCCGTAAAGTTGTTAAAATTATCCATGATTTTCGACTGAACCTCTTTAACACGTTCATCCTTTATTTTACTTAATAAAAAGCTTTTTAAAAAGTTTGTTTTTACTAAACCTGTTAATGCTGCAAGAAGTGTTATTCTCGGAAATTGTGGCAACATGTGAATCACTTTCTTAGGATCATTGAAGGAACCAATCATGCAAATTTCCGTTCCGATTAATTCACGTATCTGAAAAGAAAAATAACCACCCATGGAGTGTCCGAGCAGTTTATCTTTATTTTGAATACCGTATATTTTTATCAGCTGTCTTGAAAATTGCTGTACAGTAATTAGTGGGAAAGTGAATTTGTCGAGAACCGGTCTGTAATCCACATGAATGATTTCGTATTTGTGTTGGTTGATAAAAGGAATCAGTTCATTAAAACAGAAAGTGTCTTCACCAAAACCAGGCAGTAAAAATAAACGCTTTTGCATGTGGCTAAAATAAGGATTATTCAAAAATAAACACATAGAATCATAGCTTTTATATTTTATCCGAAATAAGAAATTTAAACGGACTTTGCTGCACTAGGCAACTCTTAGGATAATATAGCACTCGCCAAAGGCGAGCTCTGATTTTCTATGAAAGCACGTAAACGAATTCCACCATATACATGTCTTAAGAAAAATCTATGTTTCTATGTGTTTAAATAGATATTCATGCGTTTTTCGTACTTTTGCAGCATGACAATGTTACGTTTACCCGCAGAATGGGAACCACAAGATGCGATTCAGATTGCTTTCCCCAGTAGACAGTCTGACTGGATAGATTACTGGGAAGATGTGGTGCCTTGTTATATCAATATAATTAAAGTTATTTCATCCTATCAGCCTTTATTGATTGTCTGTGACGATGAAACAGAATTACGCTATTATCTTTCAGGAATTGATTTAACCAATATACATATTGTCAAATTGCCGATTAACGATACCTGGGCACGCGACCATGGCGCCATTACGGTCAAACAAGGAAATGAATTCCTGATTTATGATTTTATGTTCAATGGCTGGGGCTTGAAATTTGCTGCGGATAAAGACAATCTTATTACCAAAGGACTTTGGGACAAAGGAATTTATAACTCAAAAGGTCTGCTTGTTCCGGATTTGGTGTTGGAAGGCGGAAGCATTGAAAGCGATGGAAAAGGCACTTTGCTGACTACAATAAACTGTCTGTTGTCGCCCAATAGGAATCCTCATTTTAACAGACAACAAATTGAAGATAAATTAATTAAGCTATTTGACTTAAAGAAAGTATTATGGCTGGAAAGTGGTCATCTCTTAGGGGATGATACCGATGCGCATATCGATACGGTCGCAAGATTTTGTGATGAAAATACGATTGCCTACGTTCAATGTACGGATAGATCGGAAATACATTATGCCGACCTGAAGAAGATGGAAGAGGAGTTGCAGCAATTTAAAAATGTGGTTGGACAGCCGTACATACTAATTCCCTTACCAATGGCAGATGCCATCTATGCACCGGATGACAACAGAAGACTGCCGGCAACATACGCCAATTTTCTGATTCTGAATGAGGTGGTGTTGCTGCCAACTTACGAGGTGGCTCAGGACGAAATGGCCATCACACAATTACAAAAAGCATTTCCGAATAAAAAAGTAATCGGCATTGACTGCAAGGCTTTACTTTTGCAACATGGTTCTTTACATTGCATTTCCATGCAGTATCCCAAAGGAAGTTTAAATCTTAAGAAATAAATCAACGTCATGAAAGTAGGTATCGTACAACAATCCAATACAACAGATAAAGCGGCAAATATTGCAAAATCGCTGAAAGGCATTGAGGAATGCAAGGCACAGGGAGCGGAACTGGTGGTGTTGCAGGAACTGCATTGCGGTATATATTTTTGTCAGGCAGAAGAAACCGACCTATTTAATATGGCAGAACCGATTCCTTCAGATACGACACAGATTTTCTCGGAAGCCGCTAAAAAGAATGAAGTGGTGCTGGTGACTTCCTTATTCGAAAAACGCGCACCCGGTTTGTATCACAATACTTCGGTGGTGTTTGAAAAAGACGGCAGCGTTGCCGGAAAATACAGAAAGATGCATATTCCGGATGATCCGGCGTATTACGAGAAATTTTATTTTACCCCGGGTGATTTGGGATTCAAACCCATACAAACGTCCGTTGGTAAACTCGGCGTTCTGGTTTGCTGGGATCAATGGTATCCGGAAGCAGCGCGTTTAATGGCACTGAGCGGTGCGGAAATCTTAATTTATCCTACCGCCATTGGCTGGGAAAGCACGGATAAACAAGAGGAGAAAGACAGGCAATTCACTGCCTGGCAAACGGTACAGCGCGGACATGCCGTTGCGAACGGATTGCCGGTAGTGGCCGTAAACAGGGTAGGACATGAGCCGGACTGGTCGGGTGTTACCAATGGTATCCAGTTCTGGGGACAAAGCT
>JADLAJ010000025.1 GCA_020848255.1 Chitinophagales bacterium | reverse complement strand
TATGGGTGCACAAATTATTCTGTCTCCTTCTTCCTGGACGGTGGATTACCATATTACGGAAAACGATGACCCTTACTATGATAAATGGTTTAAGCCATTTCATACACTGGCCACCTATTACAATATTATTGTTGCAAGTACAACCAGTGTGGGATATATTGTTGGTGGACCCTATGAAGGTAAAAAAATGATTGGCTGTTCTTTAGTAGTTGATAAAAATGGATTGATTGCACAGGGTAAAAAAAATGAATTTGCCGGTGATTTAATTATAGTTGACATTGATATGCCTCAACGAAAAGAAAAAGGCACCCAGATTGGAAAAATGCTAACAGAAAAAGGGTGTAATTTGGATTAATCTATATGAAAAAACCGGAAACTCATATTTACAAAGAATGTACCCGCTGCGTGCAGGATACTACTGTTCCAGGAATTGAATTTGATGCTAACGGTGTATGTAATTTTTGTCACGGACATGACGAACTGACTAAAATATTTCCAAACGATGAAAGAGGGCAGCAATTTTTAGATACACTTTTTACCCGTATAAAAAAGGAAGGCAGAGGCAAACTATATGATTGCGTGGTAGGCATCAGTGGCGGAAGAGATAGCACTTACCTCTTGTGGTGTTGCGTAAAAATCTGGAAATTGAGAGTCTTAGCCGTTCATTTTAATGATGGTTTTGATAATCCTGTAGCCGGTGAAAATATGTTAAGAGCAGTTGATTTGTTAGGAGTGAAATTGATTACGATTACCTCAGACTGGAGAGAAGCAAAAGATCTTAAAATAACCTTTTTGAAAGCTTCTACACCTGATCTGAATTTAGGAACAGACATCGGAATTGCATCAAGCTTGTATTCAGTTGCACACAAAGAAAACATCAAACATATACTCATCGGACAATCATTCAGAACAGAAGGTATCAAACCGCTTTCCTGGGCGTTTTTTGACGGAGATTATTTGAGAAATGTGCAAAAAGAAATGGGAACCATCCAACTAAGAAAGTGGCGCCCTGAGGATGCAGGTTTTAATTTTGGAATAAAAGAATTATTTTATTATTCAGTCCTGAAAGGAATAAAAACTTACATGCCATTTTATTATTTTCCTTATATCCGAAAAGACGGACAGGCTATCATAGAAAAAGAATTAGGTTGGGTGTATCCGGGTGCGCATTATTTCGATGATTTGTATCATAGTCTTATAAAATATGTGCATCGGGTGAAGTTCAATATTGACATGAATATGAACAGTGATTCCGGTATGGTAAGAACAGGACAGCTGGACAGAGATATTGCACTTGCCCGCAAACATGGTGTATATTCTATTGAAGATCCGAAAGTGATTGATTTATGCATTAAAAGATTGGGAATCAGCAAAGATACCTTTGAAGGGTATATGCAATTGCCGCTTAAAACATTCCGTGATTATAAAACTTCTTATGCTGTAATCCGATGGATGCGAATTCCAATTTATATACTTAGTCAGTTGCACCTCATTCCGAAAATTACCTATTATAAGTACTTTAAATTTGGTAAATAATGTATATACTGGGCATTAACGGTGGATTTGGCGGTGGTTATCAGGACGCATGTGCCTGTCTGTACAAAGACGGAAACATCATTGCTGCCGTTGAAGAAGAGCGTTTAAATAAAATAAAATTCTCAACGGGATTATTTCCATTGAGAGCAGTACAGGAGGTGATGAATTTAGCGGAGATAACTATTTCAGATATAGATTTACTGGCATTTCACGGCATCAGTTGGCAGAGTAAAATTGAAGAAGATATACGTAATTTTTTCAATCATCACTTTGGGTATTGTCCATCTGTTAAAAGATATCATCACCATGATGCACATGCGGCCAGTACTTACTTTTTATCAGGTTTCGGGGAAGCATTAGTGGTTACGATGGATAATTCCGGTGATGGTGTTTCTTCACAAATTATGCTGGGCAAAAACGGGAAACTGGAATTGCTGAAAAACTGGAAGCGCCCGGATAGCTTTGGTACATTTTATTCCCTTATAACTCAACTGGCAGGTTTTAACAGAGATGCGGATGAATACAAACTGATGGGACTTGCTCCCTACGGAAATCCGCTTGCTTACGATTTAGATTTTCTTTTATCAAATGACGAAGATGGAAATTATTTCCTCAACACAGACTATATCTATCCCATTACTGAGGGACAGTCTTTTCCCAATAAGCAGATTCCATTATACAATCAACTGCTGCTGGATAAGCTCAAAATCAACAATTCAGTTTCAATAAAAGAGACGGATATACAAAAAGACCTGGCTGCCTCCGCACAGTATCAGCTGGAAAAAGTGGTTTGTAAGTGGTTGGAGTTTTGGATTCATAAAACAGGCGTAAAAAATAGTTGCCTTGCCGGAGGTGTTGCCATGAATTGCGTATTAAACCAGCAAATTGCCAAACTTAATTGCGTAGAAAATATATTCATACCACCCTTTTCAGGAGATCAGGGGATAAGCATAGGTAATGCATTTCTGGCAGGAATTGAAAACGGAAGTTCACCCAGATTGGAAAGTTTTACTCCATACACAGGAAGAAGTTTTACTGCCTTAGAAATAGAAAATGTACTAAAAGCAAATGGGATTAGATATACAAATATTGATAACATCAGCGAAAAAGCAGCCAACTTATTGGCTAAAGGAAAAATTATCGGATGGATGCAGGGCGCTGCTGAAATAGGTGCCCGTGCACTCGGTAATCGAAGCATCTTGGCCAATCCGGCGATAAAAGGCATGAAAGAAAAAATCAACGCCACGATAAAACATCGAGAGCGTTTTCGTCCGTTTTGCCCCAGTGTATTGCAAGAAGATTTTGATAGCTATTTTTCCGCAAAACAAAACAGGATTCCGTACATGAATATCACCGTTGATTGTAAAGAAATAACAAAAATAGAATTACCGGAAATAGTTCATGCGAACGATACAGCTCGTGTGCAAACGGTTTCTTCGGAAAATAATGCTATATTTCACAGCTTATTAACGGAATTAAAAAATAAAACAGGGCATGGTGTTGTATTGAATACAAGCCTGAATGTTAGAAACCAGCCAATGGCCTATGAGGTGAATGATGCACTGATTACCTTTTTTACAAGTGGAATGGATGCTTTGTTTATTGAAAATATCTTGATTGAAAAATAGTATGTATAAGTTATCTGTTGTTATACCTTGTTATAATAGTGCTGAAAATATTTCAGAACTTCAGCATGCTTTACAGACACTTAGTAAGCAGCTTATAAACTATGAATTGGAAGTTATACTGGTTGATGACGGCTCCAAAGATGATACTTATTTGAAACTCATTGAATTTTCAGAAACAACATTTTTGAACACTAAAACTGTAAAACTTACCGGGAATTTTGGATCTTATAATGCTTTTTTAGCTGGTTTAAATCATGGAACAGGCGATGTTTATGCTCAAGTACATCCGGATATGCAAGACCCTCCCGAGCATTTAGCTGAAATGCTCCCTCACTGGGAAAATGGAATTAAATTTGTAATTGGACAACGGATTGCAAGAGAAGATAAAAATATAAATCAACTGTTTGCGCGCCTGTATCACTGGCTGATAAAAAATATAGCATTACCTCATATTCCTGAGGGCGGATATGATTTAATCGTTTTTGATAAGAAGCTTAGGGATTATGTTGTTGAAATGAATGAAAGTAATACAAATCTTGTTTATCTGATCTCATGGCTCAGGTATCCTTATGTAACGGTGCCTGTTACACGTATCAACAGAAAAAAGGGAAAATCACAGTGGACATTTGATAAGAAAGTTAAACTACTGATTGATTCTGTCGTATCGTTTTCATATGCACCCATAAAATTAATAACCTATACGTTTGTCTTTGTATTTATTTTTTCGATAGCTTTTGGTTTTTATTTTTTGGTTTCTGAAAAATTCAGGATTTCTGATAAAATTATATTAGGAGCAATTTTATTTATTACAAACCTGATTTTATGCTTCTTCAGTATTTTGGCAGAGTACTTGTGGCGTACTTTGGAAGTAAACAGAAAAAGACCACCATTTATAGTTGAGAAAATGAACTGCAATAATGATAAATGAACGAATAAGGCATGGTTTTTGTTATAATTTACGTGTGAAGAATTATTTAGTTTTTCTTTTGATAGTATGGTGTTTTAATCTTTCTTACAGTGGAGAAAACAAATCTGTTATTGTATTTACAAGTCAGGACAGCATCCGGCTGGAAAATACAATTAAATTCTTCAAATTGATAGGAGAAGATCATTTAGATAAAGATGTATCCCTTATACTTGCTGATCTTGAGCGTAAGTTTAAAATCAATATTTTTGATCACAAATTCAATCCCGATATTAATCAACAAAAACTATTGTTGCGTTCTATCTGGGTATATGACCCGAATCTTTACTGGGAATCTGCCTCTCCAGCAACAAGAGACAGTATCCGATTTTTGTTATCTAAAGAATATAACAGGATTAAAATAGATGCTTTTACCATACATGCCTGTTTGTGTAATAAAATACCTCTACCTGAAGATTATTTTCAGTTGCTGGACATGAAAATCAAAATGGGAGGTTATGAGCTAACTCATGCAGCGCTTCAATACAGAAATCTATTTATAAATGGATGTATTACTGAAGAACAGTATAATAATAAAAGAGATATAATTGCGTCTTTAATTATTTCAAAAGTATTGTTCGGAAATCCTGCCTATGAAACATTAATTGATTTAAAAATAGAAGGTGCGGCCTTCCTGTTTTATTTAAAAAGTCCTTTAGTTTATTCGAATGACGTTCAGTATTTTATAAATAACTTAGCACAATACCAGGATTCATCCGGAGGTTGGATAAGTGACGTAGGTGGAAGGGTATTACAGCATTCTTCTTTAATGGCTTTATGGCTGTTTTTAGAAATGAAAGAAACATATAAATAATATTCCCTAAGAGCAGGATGTGGATGTTAAAAATGAAATATCTAAATTTTTTCGTGTACTTTTTTTGACAAATAAATACTTATATTTACTTTTATTATCACCTAAATTGATAGTGAATACATTAATTTTTATACTACCATGAAATATATTGCATTTGTTTTAACGTTATTGTTTTTTTCCTGTAATTCTGTAAAAAAAGTACAAAATATTCCTCCCCAGGAACAGGCAGTTGTAATCCAGCCACTTCTACCTGAATATAAATATGATAAAGATAGTATCAGAAAAGTCCTGGATTCTCTCATTATCGTCACAGACAACTGGCTGAAAAACAATACGCAGAATTTTGGAAGACCTGTCTATTTTGCAACATACAGTATTCTTAGAAAGCATTTTAATTTAGGGAATGATAAAATATATTACTCAAATACTGAAGACGTTGAATCATTTTTCTTCAAGTTATATGACGGTTACTTTAGAGATGTCTCTTCTTTTAATATTCCTGAAGATACTGCGGGAGTTTATGATTTCACCAAAAGAGATTCATTTGATGTCTTGAGAGAGATTTTGCAGATACCTGGTGGAAGGATGAATTGGGTTACTTTTTGTCATCAGATGCCGATACCCAGTCAGGCATTTTATATACTGTATGAGTATTCTAATAAAAGTAATTATCAATTACTAGAATCATATTATCTCTTAACACAAATTGAAAAAAACGGATGTGCGACAGATACGGCGGTGCTGCATAAGTATCTTTCAAAACTAACCGCACATATTACTGAATTTACAGAATTAAGAGCCGATGGTAGTATCATCAATGACCCGGCATTATATGTTAAATCCTTGGCGTTTTTACTATATGCGAATAAATTCGAAGTAAATGAGAAAAATTTTAAGTATTTATTAGCAATGCTTCGATGCAGAACAAACATCAATGCATTTTCTTTTAGAGAAAATGATGTTAATGGAGAATATATTAGCCATGAAACAACATTGCACGCGCTTTGGGCAATGTGTGAATGGAGATCAAAATTGTAACGAAAATAGGTCTGTATTATTGGTGAATAATCCTTTTTAAAGACAGATAAACCCTGTAGAGGAAGTGAGGGAACAAAATAAGATGAATCAATAAAAGGTATACATACGATACATCTTGTTTTATTGCCAGCAGTACTATAAACAGAACAGGCAGCCAGATTTCATAAAAATAATTCCACTCCAGTTGTTTGCTTATAAATTCATTATCAGAATACTTAGCGGTCAGAAAAGTATAATATTTTTTCAAATGAAAAATGAAATAGACCGGCAAGGTGTATGAAGGGTGTGGCAGCTGAATTAAGACAGCAAATAATAAAATAAACTCAATCGGTAAAATAATAAAGAGCAGTATTTTTTTTTGTTTGTCGAAGCTGATGGTATTACCAAATGTATCCAGGTTTATTTTGGAATCAAATGGAGCATCCTTTATCAGATGAATAAAAATATTGCGGATGCCACGTACAAACCCCCAGCTAAATAGACATACATACAAAGCAATTGCTGCTTCTTGTGCAGATGGCTGATGCAGTCTTAAGCTGTAATCAAACGCCAGTATATAAAACAAGGTTCCGCTATAAAGTGCATCCGTTATCACCGCTGCTACTTTGTTGTTTTTTATTCGGAATGGTTTTATACTATATACGGTCAACAGGCAAAGCTGAAATCCGATAATCAAACAATGAAAATTTGTGAAGTTTACATTACAAATACTGAAAATAAATACACTCAGTATAAATAGCAGTATCCCGATTCTGGTGAGCAAAGAAGTGTTGGCTAAAATATTATTTTTTGAGGCAGCAAGATCGTCATCCATATCACACCATTCATTAATGAAAAAACCATAGGCAGCAATGGAAATTGTTAGTATTAAAAACAGGATATAGTATTTAAAAATAAGTTGAAAAGGAACGGGATGTACCAGTAAGCCTGCATAAAAAAAGCAAAGCACAGGAGGAAGAATGTAATTCCACCAATCTTTGATTCGTATGTAGTTTATAAATTGCAACAATACCATGAAGTTAACGCTTTGCCGGCGAGTCTCTTCGGGCAAAATTGCCGAATATAATCGCTTTTTCAGTCAGTCCTTTGCTTTGTGAATAATTTTTTAGGGTGTTGGCAAATGAACTTGTATGCAGTCCTAATTCAAACGCCTTCTGAAAATAATCCAAAGATCCGATAGTATCTCTTTGATTTAATTTTAAATATCCGATATTTTCAAATGGTACAAACCATCCAGGGCTTATGCGTATTAGTGAATCGTTAAATTGCCTGGCATCATCAAATCTACCTGCCTTTGCCAAAGTGTTTGATAATTTGTAATAGGCATCAACATAAGTTGGTCTGAAGCTTAGTATTTTTTTATAGCACAAAACGGAACTGTCTAACTTTCGCTTCATGAAATAGAGATCACCCATCATGTCCCAGCTGGCAAAAGCAGTGTCTACTAAATTTACATTGCTTTTACATATAGTAAGGCAGGTGTCATAATTTCCTAAGTTAAATTGTGCCGCAGCCAGTGTTTCATTCACATAAATATCGTCTTTATACTGATATACTGCAATTGCCTGATTAGCATAGGTGGCCGCTTTTTTAAAGTAATCAGTAGCCAGTGTCCGCTCATTGGTATTCAACGCAATTTCAATGTAAGCAGAGGAGGCAATTCGGTTTGCCTCAAACGAATTTTTTAAATCAGGCATGTCTTTTTCCAGTAATGTAAAAAGCGTATTCCAGTCTGCATTTCTGCTGTGTGTATATGGATAATAAAATACTAATAAAGCAAATGTTATAAAAACGGCAACATAAGAACTGTTAGGTTTCTCCGGTTTTTTTTCTGCAGCTTGTTTTTTATTTTTTAGGTGTTGGGGGGCTGTTTTTTTAAACAGTTTGCTAAGGGTGTCTGAAATTAAAATGGCAATTGCTCCTGTCAATACGCAAAAACCAAGAGAGGCTATAAAGGCATAACGATCTGCTATGATGCCTGAAACCGGTGAAATAAAATTTATACAATAAGAAATGCCTGCAAAAAACCAGATAATACCAAATGAAATTATGATTTTATCCTTTTTATAGGCGTAGTAAGTTGCTGCCATCAGAATAATTACTATTAGCACGTACAGTAATACAAGAGGGCTGAAAAAACTTAATAAGGGAATCTTGTTATATCCGAAATAAAAAAAGTAATCCTTTGGAACTAGCATAAACTTGATGTAATAGAATACTGAAGTAAAAATCTGACCCAGTTGATAAATTTTAGTCGGATTGGCAACAATCGGGTTTTCTGCAAACCTTACCAAATCCGGAATAGTGCTTGTTCTTGGAATTTCATCTGCTAATAAATCAAGTCGTATGATGGAGGGGATTGCAAATAATGGAAGCATAAAAATGAGGATGGATTTTATGCTGATTTTATAAAAGAAAAATAAAATAAAGGGAATAATTAAACATAAAACGAAAACATCAATTTTGCATAAAGATCCCAGAAAGATGAATAATCCCGCAAGGAAAATATACATCTTCCGATGGCTGCTTGCGTATTTTTGAATTGTAATAAATGCAAAAATACCAAAAAGGAAACTCAATATATTATCTCTGCTTTTTACACTGGCAACAACACCAGAATGAACAGGATGTGCCAGAAAGAGCAATGTAGCCAGTATGGCTAATAGGTGAGCTTTAGGTATTGGTAAATCTCTCAAAAAAATGTAAATGGCAATACAAAGGATGATATAAAGAAATAAGTTTACAAAATGGGATAATCTGGGATTTGCCTGCCCTAAAAATAATACTTCTGCATACATGCTTGCAACCGGAATTGGGCGGTAATCGGTTAAATTATACCGGGAGGTAAAAATTGTTTTAAAACCATCCAAACCTGCACTCGCCGCCGGAACACTTTTGAATAAAATAGGGTCGTCAAAAGAATAGTCATTTTTTAAACTATTACCATAAAAAACAAAGGTAAGCAGGATAATAACAAAGCTAAAATAGAGTGTTTTCTTGTTCATAATTTGTAAATATACTAAGCCATCGATAGAATTTTAGTGCTTTTTTATTGATTTAACTCAATTTATTAACATTGCTTAAATCTAAATGATACAATTTTTAAATAAATGCTGAAAAAAAAATATGCCAATTTTAAAAAAAAATACTAACTTTATCTAAATTCTAAAAGTATGCATAGATTTTTACTAACGCTAATCATTTCTTTTTTCTTGTTGGTTTCTCTTGATTCAACCGCTCAAACCGTTGATTTTGAGATAGATGTAACAGAAGTAAACTGGGGTATTTCGGGTGACTGCTTCAGTGGGCCAGACCCCAGAATATATGTTGAAGTAAGTTATGACGGAGTCAGAAGATCCGGTCAATGGAGATTTGAAAGAGATGATCAATCAAATGGTTCTGTATGGTCATCCAGCTTCACTACAAACCCAGGGACTTATACTGGAAACATTGCATTGGCAAGTGCCAATGCCACTGCTTTCTTAAATGCTCGCGAGGATGACACACCTGTAACTTGTGATAATGTTCCTTGTGTTCTTTGTTCTGACGGAGGACCAAATGATGCCACTTGCGGATATGGTGGTTGTACTACCGGTGGTTCGGCTTGGCTTCAAATAGGCGGGCCTACTTATATGCCCTCTCAGAATTTTTGTGCTTGGTCTACCACTCAACAGGGGACTCGTACCTGTTCTGAAGATGCATCAGGCTGTCAGCAATGGGGAGCGCGTTGGCGCTGGCGTTGGAGTTATGCTGCAGGTTCTATTGCAGCTGCTACTACCGCAGGTGCTGTTGCTCTAAGTGTTGCAGGTGATGCTACAATGTGTGACGGCGGTAACCCAAGTGTGATAAACAATTCTACCAATGGTACGATATATCCAAGAGGTACCGTATTGTGGCAACAAAATGTCAATGGTGCAGGTTGGACAGATATTGCAGGAACCAGCGTGACCAATGCAACTGCAAGCAACGCAACAGCCAATCAAACATATGATCCGCCAGCACTTAGTGTAGTTGCTAGTGCTTCTACAACGTATCAGTTCAGAAGAGCCGTCAGATATTGTACCAGTTACAGTGCTGGTACTACGACTGATTATGGTAGTAATGTTATTACTATAACGGTAGTACCGGATCCCAATGCACCATCGGCAACTAAAAATCCAAATACAACAGATGTCTGTATAGGAACCAATATCTCTCTAGTGAGTCCTGTCAAAGGATCATTGCCGGGAGCAGCATGTTCAGGCTTTGAGTATAGTATAAACGGAGGTACTTATGGAGCAACTGCAAATTTAACTACCGCGGTTTTAGGTACTAATACTATCGATATCAGAGTAGCGGGTGGTTGTGCAAATGGTTGTAACGTTTCAGCGCCTACAAGCTATTCTTGGAATGTAGTAGCTCAGCCTACTTCTCCAACTACAGCTACCGCAATTCCTGTTACTTCTAACAATCAATGCGCAGGTACTACCTTAACATTAGATGTTGGTGGTGCAACAGGTGGAGCTGCAGGTTTAAGCTGTTCAATAGAATATCGATATTCATTAGATGGTGGATCAACCTGGTCGGGAATAAGTACAACAATACCATCTTTCTCAGCGGTATATCCTGCAGGTGCAACAAAAACGAATATAATTCAAGCCAGAAGAAATACTTGTCAGGCTGGCTGTACCGGTCCAACAGCTTGGGCAACAGTAGCAACATGGACCATTGTTCCGGATCCAAGTGCACCTACTACCGCTACCGCATCGCCAAGCACGGCGGCTAATCAATGTGAAGGAACTACCTTAACTTTGAGCGCGGGAGCAAGTGGCGGTACCAACGCCGGGGTTGGATGTACTATCAATTATCAATATTCTACAGATGGTGGTACTACCTGGGCAGGGCCAAGTGCAACTATACCTTCCTTTGCGGCGGTATATCCGGCAGGTGCTACCAAAACTAATATCATACAGGCAAACCGTTCATCATGCCAAACCGGTTGTGATGATTCTCCATGGGCAACTATGGCAACGTGGACAATAGTTCAGGATCCTACATCACCTACAACTGCTACTCTAAATCCAAATGTAGCAAGTGTCTGTGATGGTACCACTTTATCACTGGCTGGCGCAGCCACCGGTGGTAATGCAGGAGTGAGTTGTTCTATAGAATACAGATTTTCTACAGACGGTGGCTCTTCATGGTCATCGGCAAGTACTTCAATACCTTCGTTTTCGGCAGTTGGCACATCCAGCAACGATAATATCATAGAAGTTCGAAGAAATTCTTGTCAGTCTGGTTGCGATCAGCCAACAGCTTGGAATGAAATAGCTCGATGGTCAACCGTTCCGGATCCGGATGCACCTAATACATCTACTCCGTCACCATCTGACGCTACGGTTTGTGCAGGAACTACATTAACATTATCTGGTGTTGCCAGTGGTGGAAATCCGGGATTGGGTTGTTCTATAGAATACCAATATTCAACAGATAACGGTTCTTCCTGGACTAATACCGCTACTTCCGTTCCATCATTTGCTGCAGTTAGCGGAGCAAATAATATCATACAAGCCAGAAGAAGTGGCTGTCAGGCAGGATGTAATACATCTTCCTGGTTTACAGCGGGTACCTGGGCAGTGGTTGTACAGCCAGTTGCTGGTAGCTTGGCAAAAACACCAAACAGTGCTGCCGTATGTGAAGGTGATAACGTATCAGCTGCATTAACAGCAGGCACCGGCGGTGCAGGTACAGTAGTGGATGAATTAGATTACAGAACAGATGATGGTACCGGTTTCACAGCGTGGGCACCTTATACATCTACTACCAATATTCCAACAACAGGATTAATTACCATTGAAATAAGAACTTACAGAACTTCCAGCGTTGCCGGTTGTACTACAAGTTCAACTAATACCGTTTCGTGGACTGTACTGCCTCAACCTGTTTCAGGTACATTAAGCAAAACTCCAAATGTTACAAATGTTTGTGAAGGCACTTCTGTATCAGCTGCATTAACTGCAGGATCCGGTGGCGCAGGTACGGTAACAGATGTATTAGAATACAGATTTAACGGAACAGGAGGCTGGTCATCTTATACTTCCGGAGCAAGCCTTTCAACAACGGGTAGAACTTTAGTAGAGGTTAGAACTTACAGAACGGCTACAGGACCGAATTGTGTAACCGGAACGATAAACACTGTATCATGGGTTGTAGATGTTGCACCGGTTGCGACTCCAACATCACAACTTTATACTTGTGATGGAACAGCGAATTTGTTAGCAACCGGCGTGAGTGGTGGTACTACTATTAGCTGGCAATATGTTTCTGGTCCTGTAAATCCAACAGGAACAACAACTTCTAATCCTTTATTAGTAACGTTCACATCTGCTGGTACAGGGGTTTATAATTTATTAGGTTCTAATACCGGTTGTACGAATATCAACTTAGGTACGGTTAATTTAGTAATGCCTACCACTTCCACTACAAGTATTGCTTCAACAGCAAGTTGCGGATATTGTGTTGTGAATGATGCAAACACTAAAATATTTTATAATGGCAGTGGTGATATTATTGCCAAAATAGAAGACGATCCTTTAACAAGTCCTCAGAAATTAGATGAAACAGAGGTTTGTGTGAGAATGGATGGTTCTGTTCAGTTTGTTACTGATAATATTGGTTATCAACAACCTTATCTGCCAAGACAGTGGACTATCCACCCATCTGATAATGGTGCGCAAAACACCACTGTTACATTATATTTCACAAATGCAGAACTGACAGCATTGCAAAGTGCGGCATTCGGCGGTGAATATCAGTTTTCCGGTTACTACAGTTTATCAATGACTAAATATCCTGGCGGACAAAATGGTTCTTTTACAGCTCCTGCTTCTTTAAACGGAACACACGTGGATGCTGCATTCAGCTCATATGGAAGTAATCATAAAGCTGTTTTCGAAGTAAATAGTTTCTCAACATTCTATATACATCCAACGCTTTTCCCATTTGCTGCTTTACCTGTGGAGTTAGTTTCATTTACTGGTTGGAATCAGGGTTCTGTGAACAGATTACAATGGATTACCGCATCTGAACTTAATACATCTAAGTACGTCATCGAGAAAAGTACTTCTCCTAGAAATTGGGAAGTTATCGGTGAAAAATCAGCAGCAGGTAACTCAAATCAACGATTGACATATGACTTTACAGATAATAATCCTGTTATCGGTAATAACTACTATCGTCTTAAAGTAATTGATAACGATGGTACATTCAGCTATAGTAATACGATAAATGTACCTCTTGCTGAAGCTGTAAGTAATAATTTTGTTAACGTCTATCCTAATCCAACAGGCGGTCAACTGAATGTAGAAATTCAATCAACCGGCTTATATGATACAAAAGTGTCAGTATTTGATGTTATTGGGAAAAAAGTGTTTGAAAAACAAACTGCTGTTGTAAAAGGATTAAATACATTACAGTTTGATTTCTCTCAATTTACTAAAGGCACTTACGTAATTCAATTTGCTGATAAAGACGGTAAACTGCATACTACTAAGTTTGTAAAAGATTAATTTTACCACTATAAAAAAATAAAACCCCGCATATTGCGGGGTTTTATTTTTTATAAAATAGTTGTTAGCTTTTTAGGATTAAAATTGATTGTTTTAAATTTCTTACTAAGCAGATATTGAAGGTGGTAAGTAATTCTGCTTATTCTTAAACGCCTGTATTTTCATTTGTAAAACACCCAGCATGGCTTCCTTAATAATACTTCCATTCATTTTGGAGGTCCCCGCTTCTCTGTCTTTGAATATAATTGGTACTTCAATAACTTTTACTTCTGACAACCATACGGCAAACTTCATTTCTATCTGGAAGGCGTAGCCGACAAATTTTATTTTATCGAAATCTATTCTCTTCAGTGTTTCATTTCTGTAACAAACAAAACCTGCGGTAGTATCTTTGATACGCATACCTGTCACCAAGCGAACATATTTGGAGGCAAAAAGAGACAGGAACAAACGGTTAAACGGCCAGTTGACTACACCGCCATTTTTTACATAACGCGAACCTACAGACATATAGGCGCCTTTGTTTTCACAGGCATCCAGCAGTTCTATTAGCTTTTCAGGTGGATGTGAAAAGTCAGCATCCATCTCAAAAATAAATTGATAATTATTTTGTAAGGCCCATTTAAAGCCGGTGATGTAGGCGGTGCCTAATCCAAGTTTGCCGCTTCGTTCAATAATGTGTATTCTGCCCGGATACTGTGCCATCAATCCTTTTACGATATCAGCTGTACCGTCAGGAGAGCCGTCTTCAATGACTAAAATTTCCAGTCGTTCTGAAAGATTCAGGGTATAAGGAATAATATTGCCAATGTTTTCCTTTTCGTTGTAGGTCGGTATGATTACGATGCAATCTTTCATCAATGAGTACAAAAGTACGCAGAAACTTAGTTAAAATGTTAATGTGTTAACGCTTTTTAATGTTTTAGTCGTATGAAAATGAATAGACGTCTGATTACAGATTCTAAACTATCCAATAAAAATACCAATAGAAAATAATCCTTGTGCTAAAAATCAAAACTCATTCCTGCAAAATTACCTGAGCTCATCAGTAAGATAACACAGTTGTCCGTTTTTTCGGAATTTATTTTTTCTTTCAACTGAGCAGCATCTTTAAACACTAAAATACTAGTATCTGCAAATTGTGCCTTTAACCAGGTCTCATCCAGATCCTGTTTGTTTTTTATTTTCAAGGCTTCTTCGTCTAAAAATAAAATACGCACATCTGCAGCATCCAGTGAATGTGCATAATGCTCAATAAAGTTTTCCTGTAAGGAACTGTAGGTATGTAATTCAAAAACACCAATTATTTTTCGCTTGACATAGCGTTCACGAACCGCTTTCACCGTAGCTTTCACTTTGCTCGGTGCATGGGCAAAATCTCTGAAAATGGTCAGCTGTTTTTCCTTGTCATCATAAATTTTTTCCAGTCGTTTTGCTGCACCCTGAAACGTTTGAAAGCTTTCTAAAATTTGTATTTCAGTTAAACCAATAATTTTACCTGTCTCAAAAGCCGATTTTAAATTGGCAAAATTATGAGAACCGAATACATTGATAGGGTATTTTTTGTCAAGGTGCAAAAGAATACTTTCATCATCTTCCGCTTTAAATGCAAACGGCGAGTAGGGAATCAGGTGAAGGGAAGGTTTTAGCTGGCTGACCATCTCCACCAATATTTCATCTTCTGTATTATAAATCAAGTATCCGTCAGCTTGTATACTCAGGATGAATTTCCGGAAGGTTTCCAGATATTCGTCAAACGTTGGGAACACGTTGATATGATCCCACGCAATACCTGAAATGATAGCAATATGCGGATGATAATGAAGGAATTTGCTGCGTAAGTCTAAAGGAGATGTTAGGTATTCATCAGCTTCAATCACCATAAGTGGCGCATTTTCAGAGGTTTTTACCATAAAATCAAAACCATCTAATTTAGCTCCTACGAGGTAATCAAAATCTTTATGATTGACACGCAACATATGCATAATCATGGAGGTGATGGATGTCTTTCCATGGCTGCCTGCAACGGCAATTCTTGTCTTGTCTTTGCATTGTTCGTATACGAATTCAGGAAAGGAATAGATTTTCAATCCCAATTCCTGTGCTTTTACTAATTCAGGATTATCAGCTTTGGCATGCATGCCTAAAATGATGGCATCAATATCAGTCGTGATTCTTTCCGGGAACCAGCCAACCTGTTCCGGCATCAGGCCTAATTTTTCAAGATTTGATTTTGCCGGTTCATAAATAGCATCGTCTGAGCCTGTTATGGTATTTCCCTGATTTTTTAGATGAGAAGCCAGTTGGTGCATGACCGCGCCGCCGATGGCTATAAAATGAAAATGTTGCATGCGTTAAAATTATGTATCTGTTTGCTAGCAAAAAGCTCTATTTATTCACAGCTGAGTATTACCAAAACGATAATTTGCCTGAAATAATCATAGTTAAATTGTTAATAAACGTGAAACGGCGGTACAGCAATGCAATATTTGATATACTTTTGCATTGTAATTCAAACGTAAACAACATGATACAAACTAAGAAAACTCTATTCGTACTTTTCAGCGCAGCTATAATCTTGTCTTTGACTTCTTGTGCTTCAACAAGAAAAACAGGCTGCCCAACTTGGTCAAAAGCTAAAGTTGAACAAACTGCAAAAAAGAGCGTTTAACGATACATGAACTGGCAATTACTTACATCTGAACAGCAATTTT
Source organism: Chitinophagales bacterium (assembly GCA_020848255.1). Classification (GTDB taxonomy): domain Bacteria; phylum Bacteroidota; class Bacteroidia; order Chitinophagales; family JADIYW01; genus JADJSS01. Next base: position 1,588 of record JADLAJ010000025.1, on the reverse strand, counting down.
TAAATTTACTGGAAAAAGAATCCTTATTTGCTGTTTTTAAACACAGTACACGTTGTTCTATAAGTTCTGTTGCAAAAAACAGGGTAGAGCGCGATTGGGATTTAGATTTTCCGATCTATTATCTTGATCTGATTCAATATCGTTCTGTTTCTAATTTAATTGCCTCAAAATCAGGCATTGAACATCAATCTCCGCAATTAATAGTATTTCAGCAAGGAAAAGCCATTTATGATGCAAGCCACAGCAGTATCATTATAGCTGATTTAAAGGAAGAATTGGTCAATTCCTGATAATTAAGTTTTAGTTGAACTTCTTAATGTATCAACTAAAAATAATCTCAATAATTTGTTTAATATCAGGATGTAAACTCTTCGCCACCGGGCAGGCGTGTGCAGCATTGATTAGTATTTGTTTCTCTTTATCTGAAAAACTATCATCAGGTACATTGATTTTTACATGGATTTCTCCAATTCGTCGAGGTTCTGAATACATTACTTTAGTAACATCTACCGTTGCACCTTTAATATCTTTTCCGCTGCCCAGAAGCTTAATTCCCATGATACTGATCATACAGGAACCTAAGGCTGTTGCCACTAAATCGGTGGGAGAGAAAGCTTCACCTTTACCATGATTATCTGTCGGAGCATCCGTAATAATTTGGTTGCCGCTTTGCAAATGTGTAGCTTCGGTGCGGAGTTCGCCTAAATATTCTATTTTTGAGGTGTGCATACTGAAAAAATATTTTTACTTTTAAACTAAATTAGTCATTTTAGCGTCATAATGATAGTGAAAAACTTATTCAGGATACTATTTTTGTTTTTTTGCGTGATATCCTTTACGCACTCAAAGGCGCAATCCAGACGTACAGATTCGAATCTGAACAGAGATTCTGTGCTGTACAAAAGCAGCTGGGCTGCAGGTGCCCGTTTGCGAAGCAACGGATTTAGTTTGGGAGCAGAATTTACCAAAAGTAAACGCTTCAAACGCAGTTTATTATTTCAGGTGCAGTTTTCCTATTTCATTCATCCAAAACAAACACGCCAGCAGTCACAATATGGGGGCGGCGGTTTCTTTGGCGGCGATGGATTTAAACCGTTTGTGTACGGCAAACAAAATACTTTATTTACGTTTTATGGCGGAGTAGGACAAAAATTTTTACTGGCAGAAAAAGGTAAACGACATGGTGTTCAGTTGTTTTTTAAATATGCCGGCGGACTTACTCTGGGAATTTTAAAACCATATTCGCTGAGAGTGATTCCAAAGCCTTTAACTACAGCCACAGAAGATGATTTGGTAGATGTAACCTATGTTGAAGGAGTAGATAATAGCTTTCTTGACTACGACAGGATTGTTGGTGCATCAGGCTTTGGCAAAGGCTGGAAACTAAAAGTGCTGCCGGGCTTGCATCTGGAAGTAGGTATGGAATTTGATTTTGGCAAGAATGAAAGTTTTGTGAAAACACTGGAAGTTGGAGTGGCCTCTGATTTTTATTACAAGAAAGTACCGGTGATGGTACAAAGCAATAAGTTTTTATATCCGAGTGTATATGTTGGTTTTTTAATGGGAAAACGAAAAGAGAAATAACACC
>JADLAJ010000024.1 GCA_020848255.1 Chitinophagales bacterium | reverse complement strand
TCAAACTGAACGTAGATGATGAAGTATACTACCACAAAGTGGTAAAACAATAATGTTGTAACGACACATCATAAACAAGAAAATCCCCGGTACATACCGGGGATTTTTTATTTTTCCTAAGTTTTTAAATAAAGGGAAATAATAAATTAAATTCTGTGGAAGAATTTTGCAAATTGCATCATTGCGCCAATATTCGTAACACGAATCTGACCGCCCATAAATGCCATTGTCGGATCCATTCTGCCTAATTCTATATCTTCATACACTTTGGCGTCAGTGGTAACAATACATTCAGGTGTTCCCATTAAACCTTCTTCAATTTTTGCATCGCCATTTACTACAGTTAAAGTATATTGTCCACCGTTTTCTCCGGAGATATCAAACTGAAAAACGGTAGAATAATTTTCTGCTTTGTCTTTTTTAATTCTTAAAGGAATAGATAAAATAATTTCTTTTGCCGTTTGAGGATTTCCCCATGATTTTTTATCTTCAATTTTAGAAGAGGCCGATGATTTTATTTCTTCGGTATCACTGTATACTTTTTTATATCTGACATCATCAATAATAATTTTTGATAAAATTTCCCGCATGATTTGTGTAGTCCCTCCGACGATAGTACCAACGCGGGCATCCCTGTAAGCACGGGCAATCGGGAAGTCTTCCATGTATCCATAACCACCAAACATCTGCAAACATTTATCGACAATTTTATTGCCTAACTCCGTCATGTATAATTTTACCATGGACGATTCTTTTACAGGAATTTCACCATTTTGTACCAGCCAGCATGCGTAATAAGTCATTTGTTTTCCAGCCTCTAATTCCGTGTATAACTGAACCATTTCGTGGCGCAGCACCTGGAATTTTTTTATCTGTCTGCCGAAGGCTTCGCGTTCATTCATATATCTGAGTGTTTCTTCCAGACAGTGTTCTCCACCTCCAACTCCTAAGATACCAGCTACTAAACGTTCAATCTGGAAACTTTCCATGATGTAAAAGAAACCCATACCTTCTTTTCCAACAATATTTGAAACCGGTACTTTAACATTATCGAAGGCTAATTCTCCTGTGTCAGAAGAATGCCAGCCTATTTTTTTTAGTTGAGATGAACTAAAACCCGGCGTTCCTCGCTCAATAACAATCAAACTAATGCCATTAATACCGGCATTGGAATCTGTTTTGCAAGCTACCACCACAAAATCGCAGAAATGACCATTGGTGATAAAAGTCTTGGAACCGTTTATAATGTAAAAATCCCCTTCTTTTACTGCTGTAGTGCGCATAGACTGTACATCCGAGCCACCAAAGGGTTCTGTAATAGCAATGGCGCCAACTTTTTTTCCTTCAATAGAAGGGCGTAAAAAGCGCTCTTTTAGTTCGTGGCTTCCTGCCTCTGCAATATGATTGGTAGCCATATACTGATGAACACTGACAGCGGCACAAACGCCGGCATAACTGCTTTTGGCCAGCTCTTCCAGATAGGCACAGGTGTAAAAAATATCAGCTTTTGAGCCACCATATGCTTCATCATGATTGATGCCTAAAAAACCTTGTTCGCCGAGTTTTAAAAATAAATCACGGGATATTTTCTCTTCTTTCTCCCACTGGTTTCCATATGGGAGAATTTCTTTCTGAACGAATTGTCTGACGCTTTGACGGAATAACTCATGTTCTTCTGTAAAATAAAGTGATTTCATTGGTAATTATTAATTTAGAAATAGAATCATCTAATGTAATAAATAAAAAAGAGACTTTGTATTGAACAACTTTTTCTTTACTTATGTTATGTGTGTACATTTATTTTTTGTTTAACAAAATTACTTTTATCTTTAAACAATATTTTACACATGCACAAGCGATTACCCGCCTTCCACAGATACAGCATTAAAGACTTAGAAAGACTAAGTAATATTAAAGCACATACGCTCCGCATTTGGGAGCAGCGATATGGAATGCTGACCCCACAGCGGACGGATACGAATATTCGTTATTACACTGATGCAGAATTGCGTTATGTTTTAAACGTTTCTTTACTCAATCAGAATGGTTATAAGATTTCTAAAATCGCCTCACTCACACCGGAAGCTATAGAACGTGAAGTAAAAAGAATCACGAATTTAAAATCAGATCATGAAAGTCAGATCAGTGCTTTAGTAATTGCAATGATTGATTTAAATGAATTTGATTTTAACAAAATATTTAATGACTCTGTCATGCGCTTAGGTTTTGAAGAAACCGTTATTCAGATAATTTTTCCGTTTTTAGAAAAGATTGGAAACTTATGGATAACAGGCAGTATACGCCCGCTGCATGAGCATTTTATAAGTAATTTAATCCGACAAAAATTAATCGTAAATATTGATGCACATCCGAAACAGGTGAAACCAAATGCCAAACGATTTTTATTATTCACACCTGAAAATGAGATTCATGAACTAGCATTGTTGTTTAATTACTACCTTCTGAAATCCAGAAATCAGGATGTAATTTATATTGGATTAAATATTCCGATTTACGATTTGGTTTCGGTTTTTAATTATCAGAAACCTGACTACCTGATAAGTTGTTTTACAGTTCATCCCAAAGGAGAAGTATTAAAAAATTACGTTAATACATTATCTAAAAACTTTAAAGAATCTCAAATAATTTTATCCGGCTATCAAATCAGGCACTATAAAGGAAGTTTACCATCCAATGTGGTACGATTAACAGACGTCAAGTCGTTTATTGACATTATTTCCAAGATTTAGAATTATTTAACATTGGAATCAATTTGGTTTGTTTAACTTTACTAAACAAAAATTAAACAAAAATGGCTGTCATCAATTTTCAATCAGAAGTAAAAACCGCTACCGTTGTACTTAAACCGCACGCAATGCGTTTGACCAGAGATATTAACGACGCGGAAGACCTGATACAAGAGACAATTGTAAGAGCCCTTACTAATGAAGATAAGTTTCAGGAAGGAACCAATATTAAAGCTTGGTTATTCACTATCATGAAAAACATCTTCATTAATGATTACCGTAAGAAATCAAAACGAAATACTGTAATTGATACTACAGATAATCTGTATTACCTCAATGCTTCCACAACTATAAGCAATGCAGGAGAGCGTGCGTTTGTAATGAATGATATCAGAAATGCACTCATGAAAATATCCAACGAATTACGCGTTCCGTTTTTAATGCACTATAAAGGGTATAAATATCACGAAATTGCAGAACAATTGAATTTGCCACTGGGTACAGTCAAAAGCAGAATATTCTTTGCTCGTAAAGAGTTGAAAGATATGCTTACTGCTGATTATAGTTAAAATCAAAATGTTATTTTTTTTAGCTAAAGCTATTTATTTCAAAATAAATAGCACATATTTGTGTGCTATATACTTATGAAAACTTTTTTACATCTACTTCTTACCCTCTCTATATCTTACAGTTCATTTGCACAAACATCAAAAGAAGACTTATCTTTTGCAACGGAAGTGCTTTATAAAAAAATTGCCAATTTGAATCAGAAAGCCTTCTTGCAGGAGAGCTTTGCTGAATATGCCTATCTGAAGAGGACTTATAAGCTGGATTCTTTTGCTTTAGATAATGATAAATACATTGGTAGTCTGAATGATTATTATTACAAGAATTTTTACCTGTACAGTAAGCTATTAAATGATACTGCTATAGTTACAGAAGATTGTATTACAGAACAAAAGATTCCTCAAATAAAAAAACTTTTATTTTATACATTATATCCAAAACAAATAAAACTACCTGCTAATTTTATTGATCAGGTTGAAGAACAATCTACCATTGATGAGTTTTTTGGTCCATATTATGCTTTAATAGATATTTATTTTTTGAAAAAATTTAATTACACTAATTTGTCGCTAATACAGAAAGACAAACTGTCCAAGTTGGAGAGTTTTTTATGTAATCTTCTTTATACCAAATATGTAGTTGATAAACAGGAATGGACATACTATAAATTTCTCTCTTTAAAGGTATTAAAAATGAATGCATATGCACCGGCAGATACGGTTGATTTCGATTTGTTGGTAAAATATGTTAAGTTCAACAAGGATAAAGAGTTTGATTTATCTGATTCTGAAAAAAATAACAAAGCACTAATGGACAGAATAGGATACAAAAAAGTCTTGGATCAGGAAATAAATGCAGCATTGTGGATATTTTTGTTAGAACTTAATAAAAATTAGCCTTATTTTGTGCTGAATTACAAAAAAATGTTAAATTAGCGACTTGTATCGCTTTACATTTTTTTAATTTAAATGAATAGATACACTTAATTTGATATATATGATTAGTAAACCACGTAATATTTAACCTATGAAAAAACGATTTTTAACAAGAACGCCCAATTGGAGAAATTATTGCAGTATGTTGCTGCTTCTTTTCATTTTTGGGTTACAAAAACCATTACAAGCTCAGCAATTTCAGACTATTACAGTAACTTGGACTGGTGGTTCTGATGATGACTGTTCTGATCAAGGGCTATTTGGATGTAGCACCACAACTGGGCTTCCTGATGGCAGATGGAGGTTATCGGCTAAGCTTAGCACGGATAATACTTATCCAGCCGATTTAATTGAAAAAACTGATGATCAGACATCAGGTTCCAAAAGTTGGAGCAGAACCGCATTAAACATTTCTGCATGTGGAGCAACAAGTATTAATATCAGATCTTCAAGCTGGGAAGAAGATAGCTACATAGATGTAGTTCCATGCGGTAGTGATGAAGATTTTGATCCGGGTTGCTTATTAGAAGATGATGACTATAGTGGTGTTCAGGTATTTAATATACCTGTTGTTAATGGTAATAACCCATGGTCATTCAATATGGCAAATGGTTATACAATATCTGGTAGAATTATTGTTAGCCCAAGTGGCGGACCAACAGCACCAAGTGTTGCAAATGCCGCTGTTAGTGCTTGCTCAGGAACTACAGCTACACTGCAGGTTACATCTGCACTTACAGTTCCGGGTAATATCTTTACCTGGTTCTCTGATATTAACTTAACAACTCCGATTGCTTACGGTCCAACCTTTACAACACCTGAGCTTACTGCAGCCACAAGTTATTGGGTTGCTGAAGCAGACAGAGCAGGCGGTTGTGCCGGTACTGCTACAAGGGTAGATGTTACAATAGCTGCACCGTTAGCTGCACCTACAGCTCAAAATGTTACGATTTGTCAAAGCAATAGAAGTTTTGCAAATGTTTTACTAAATGAACCGACAGATGTTGTTACTTTATCAGCAACTGGAATTTCAGGTTCAGTTATATCATGGTACAGTGACTCCATTGGAACTCGTGCTTTACAGGTAGGATCTCAATATGTTCGTCCATCAAACGTAGCAGCAGGAACTTATACTTTCTTTGTTGGTCAAAACTTAGATGGTTGTGAGTCTGCTAGAAGAAGAGTTACATTAACAGTTCTTCCTTTACCTACAGCATTAAACGTTACACCATTTGCTCAACAAGTTTGTTTTGGTGGCAATGGCGAAATGCAAATAGACCTTACTGGAAGAGATAATAGTTTAATTATTTGGACTGTTGATCCTTCGATTATTGCACCGGGTAACATATTAGATAGTGAAGATTTCGTAACTCCGCCTGTTTTCGGCCCTCAAACATACTATTTCATAGAAGTAAATGAATTTAACTGTGTAGCAAGAGAAACAAGTTGGGGTGTTGGTTTTGTTGAGCCTACAGAACCAACTGTTGTTAATGCAGTAGCTCAGCCGGCATGTGTTAACCAACCAATAGATGTTGCAATCGCTCATTATGATTTTTCCGGAGTTGTTGCAATAATTGACTATCAAGGAAATATACAATATATAGATTTATTCGATCATTCAGGAGATGATTCAGGTATAACAAATGTACAGTTAGCACCAATTTCAACGCCTGGAAATTATTCTTATGCAATAAGAGAATTTGGTGATGGACCTCAATGTTCTTTATGGTCTACATTTGTGGTATCTGTTAGTGACGCTCCTGCAGCTCCAACTGCTGAAGGTGATACTATATGTGTTGGTCAGTCTACAAGTTTAGTTGCAACAGGTGAAAATGGTGCTACTTTTACATGGTATGATGATCAAGCTTTGACACATGCAGTACAGGTGGGTGCAGAATATAACACACAGCCGCTTTCTGCAACTACATCATATTGGGTTACTCAGTCAAATGGTACTTGTGTAAGCCCTTCTACTGAAGTAGAAGTTGTGGTAAACCCAGCTCCACAGTTACCATTTGGTGCACAGGGATATACTATTTGTTTAGGTCAGACTGTTCCTCCGGGAGAAGGATTACAAGCATATTGTGAAGATACTTCAACTGTAACAGGTGGCGGTAATTTTACTGTAAATATACCTGCAACCGGTGCTTTCCCTGTTGCAATAGGACCAGATAGACGTTCTTATGGTTCAGTTAGTTTTGATGCATCTGCATTACCTGCAGGTAGTACTATTCAAAGCGTAACAGTAACAACCAATCTTGCTCATACATGGGTTTCAGACGTTTACTTTATGTTGCGTGGCCCTTCTAATGATACAGTTGCTCTTGCAAATCCTGTTTGGGTTTCTACATACTTAAATAACTTTGGTACTAGTAATGGTTCAATACCAGCACTGTATACATATGATGATGCAGCTGCACAATCTGTATATGCAGCATCAGGTCCTAGTCCGTCTAGTACGTCAAATTTACCTTCAGGTTCATATATTCCTTTCCAACCATTAAGCAGATTTGTTGGTCAAAGTCCAGTTGGAATCTGGACTTTGAATATAGCTGATATTCAAAGCTTAGACAGAGGTACACTTGCTTCTGCTACATTAAATATAAATTATACAACAAGCGGCGGCAGCGGTTCAAGTGGAGCAGCTTCAGTTACCTGGTGGGATGCACCAACAGGTGGTACTCAAGTAGGAACTGGAAGTCCGTTCTTACCTGCCGGATATGCTTCATTCACACCAGGAGATACAGTTTTCTATGCTCAGTGTGATGCAAGCAGTACTTGTTCAAATAATAGAGTTCCTTTAACCTTTACGGTATTACCGGCTGTAACAGCTCCTAGAGTTGTTTCACCTGAGCCAATTTGTGCTGGTCAGATTGTTACATTAACAGCTAATAACCCGATTGGTCAGGTTGAGTGGTATTCAAATGCTTCTTTAACTACTTTATTACATATCGGTGCGTCTTATACAACTCAGCCATTAAATGGAACAACAACTTTTTATGCTGTTAATAATAATGGTACATGTTTAAGTTCTACTACAACAGTTGTGGTAACTGTTAATCCAACTCCAGAAAAACCTGAATTAACAAATGGATTTTGGGATGGTTTAATTGATGAAAACCTTGTTTATACATGTCATGATGATATTACATTAATAACAGCATCAAATGATAATGATGATGAAATTCATTGGTATACTGATAAAGCTGGTTTAGATGATGTAACTGATTTTTGGGCAAATGACGATAATGGTGAATTAACGACACCTGAAATATCATCTTGGACAAGATTTTATTTCGATGCTGTTGACCCTGTAACAGGATGTCATAGCGAAATGAACTATGTTGATGTTTATCCAACACCGAAATTTGAATCTCCTAGAGTAGATGATGTAAATATTTGTGCATCAGAAACAGAAATCACATTAACAGCACATGTATCATATCCAGCTGATTTGTTACCAGGTGTAGATTTCTTAGATGAATTTAATTTCTTCATCTCAACAGTTCAATTTTTAGATAATACAGGTACAGCTACAGGCCCACTAACAACATTAGGCTTAGTAGATGCACCATTGGATCCATTTAATGGTGTATATGAAGGTTTAGTTTCTTTGACTATCCCTAGAGTTGGTTCTGGTCCATTTGGAGAAGATTATGATTATTCAGCTCCTGGTACCTATGATATAGGTGCAATTACCAACAATACTTGGTATACAGATTTATTTGGAGATAACGATTTAGTTAATTGTTTATCGGATGTTGGAACAGCTTCATTAACCATCAGTGAAACACCAGAAGCTCCTTCTGCACAAGCTGTAACGGTTTGTCAGGGTGAGGATGCAATTTTAACTGCTTCTTGCGATGGAGTTATTAAGTGGTATAGCGATGCTGCATTAACCGTACTTGTTCATGTTGGTGCTACATTACCGGTTTTATCTCCGGCAGTAGGAACAACAACATACTTTGCAACTTGTACAACGGGTAATTGTGAAAGTCCTGCAACTCGAGTTGTATTGACTGTAACTCCTACACCGGCAACACCAGTTATTAATAGCAATACTCCGGTATGCGAAGAAGGCGATATCGTTCTTACTTGTACTACTGTTGCAGGTGTTGGTGTTGAATACAATTGGTATGGTCCTACAGGTACATTATTAAGTACTACAACAGACACGACATTCACAATTACAGATGCTACTCCATCAATGAGTGGTGTATACAGTGTTATAGCTTCAATCGGTAACTGCGTGTCAGGTTCTTCTACAACAACAGTTGTAGTTAGACCAATACCATCAGTACCAGGCTTACCTGAAGGTCCACTTTCAGTTTGCGAAAGAGGCACACTTACTTTCTGCGCTACTCCGTCAACAGGTGGTTCAGTATTTAACTGGACTGGTCCAAATGGATTTGTTTTCAATGGTAACTGTGTTACATTATCAAATGTAACACCGGTTATGTCGGGAGTTTACACAGTAAATGTAACTGTTGATGGTTGTACTTCACATGATACTTCTTTAACTGTAATAGTTAATGCAGCACCTAAGGTGGATAGCATCGGAAGCAATGCTCCTTTGTGCGAACACCAGACATTGAACTTGTTCACATTCTTACCTGAAGATACTGATGCACCTTACCACTATATCTGGTCTGGACCATTAGGTTACTCTTCTACAGAACAAAATCCTACAATTGCTGATGTGACAGAAACTGATAATCAAGGTTTCTATACATTAGTGGTAACTGATACTATCACAGGTTGTACCTCACTTCCTTATACAGAGTTAGTAGAGATTTATACATTCCCTGATAAAGTAATTGCAGATAACGACGGACCAATATGCGAAGGCGGTGTTATAAAATTAAATGCAACAAATGTATTTGGTGCTACTTACGCTTGGACAGGACCTAACGGATACACAGCAACGGGTAAAAACCCAACGTTAAACCCGGCAGATCCAACACAAACAGGAACATATACAGTAACTGTAACTTTGCCTGGTGGTTGTGCCGATTCAGCAACTACAGATGTAATCGTTTGGGCTAATCCAATTGCACACGCAGGTAATGATACTACTGTTGATCAGGGAACAATCTTACAATTGAATGGTACTTCAGATGCAGGACCGTTACCAATTTTACCTGGTATCACGTTCAACTGGACACCAAACGAATTGTTAGACCACGATAATATTCCTAATCCATTAGTTGACTTCACTGAATTACCAACACCAAATCCATACAGTTTAGTATTTACTATCTGGGATAAAAATGGTTGTACAGATAAAGACACAATTGAGATTACTGTTACTCCTTCATTAGATCTGATTATTCCAGATATCATTACACCTAACGGCGACGGATTGAATGATACATGGTTTATCGAACATATCGAGAACCTTAATAATGCACAGATTCCGTATACAATCCAGATTTATGCTAGAGGTGGTGCGTTGTTATTCAGTTCATCAGCATACAGTAATGATAATGGATTTGATGGTACTTACAAAGGCAATAAGTTGCCGGATGGAGCTTACTGGTTCGTAATTACGACACCAAGTAAAACTTATAAAGGTGCAATCCACATTAAAAGATAATAGGAATGAAGCGAATTAATAATCTAAGTAAAATCATAACAATGAAAATACATAAAATCATCAGCTTAGTAGCCTTGTTAGTCGCAGGAATCCAATTGTCGGATGCACAACAGCTACCAGTATTTAACAATTACTTCCTAAATCCGTTCTTCTATAATCCTGCACGTGCAGGTACAGATCCGGATGGTGGTCGTATCAACCTGGGCTTCCAAAAGCAACATGACAGAAACCCTGATGGTCCTGTTACTGCTTACGGTTCTTGGGATGGCAGAATAAAGTCAGGTAATATGGCATTAGGTGTAACTATCTATCACGACAGAACAACACCTCAATGGCAAAATACAGGAGGAAGTGTTGCATATGCTTACCACGTTCCTTTGACAAAAAACAAAGCACATGTACTTGCAATAGGTTTACAGGCAGGAGTTAATTCTTTAGGAATAAATAATTTTACAACTAAAGATCCTGAACCATTATCCGGCAGAAGCGTGAATTTTGACTTATCTGTTGGTATCAATTACCATTGGAAAGGTTTAAACGTTGGTTTCTCAGTACCACAAGTATTAGGAAACAAAGTTAGATTTAAAGCTACAGATCCTACGTTTAATACTGAATCCAGAATTGCTCGACAGTATATGTTCATGGCCAGCTACGAAGCAGCGTTGGGTAAAAAGAAAGAATGGACATTAGCGCCGTTTGCTCAGGTAAATTTCGTTAATAAGTCTTTGCCGGTTTATTTAGACATTACATTAATGGCACAATACAAAAAATTAGTGTGGTTAGCAGTAGGTTACAATAACGGGGGTGGTTTAAAACCGGATGGTTCTTCCACTAAAGGTTTTATCTATTCTAATGCTGCAGGTATTCATGCTACTGCAGGTGTAGGTATCAAAGAATTGGTCAATATCAGTTATACATACAAAGCACCGGTAGGAAGCAAAGGAAACTTAACGTTTGCTAACTTAGGTTCTACACACGAGGTTTTATTAAGCTTCAGATTGAAACGTAAAACAGATCAGTCTGAGTTTGAAAAAAACAAAAAACGTACTGATGACGATATCGCTAAAGTAAACCAAAAAGCAGATGATGCTGGTAAAAAAGCAGATGACGTTGACAAGAAAGTAGATTCTTTAGGTCAGGCAGTAAATGGAAGACTTGATAATGTTGAAAAAACAGCTAATGACGCTAAAACTGCTTCTGATAAAAATACTACAGATATCGAAAAAGTTTCTGCTCGTTTAGATAATATTGTCTATAAAAAATTCGGTTCAGTTTACTTCGAAGTTGATAAACATGAATTAACAGATGAAGCAAAAGCTAGCATTGATGCATTCAAAGCGAAACTGACTGAAATGAAAGGTAACTACTTTATTTACTTAGCTGGTAATGCATCAAGTGAAGGTGGTACAAGTTACAACCAGGCACTATCCGCTAAGCGTTGCGATGCTGTTAAACGTTATTTAGAAGGTGTTGGTATCTCTCAAAGAGTATTATTATTGCCATATGGTGAAAACTCTTGGGTGACTGATAAACAAAAAGCTGAAGATGACAGAGCTAAAAACCGTCGCGTAGATATCTACCTGAGTGGTGAATAAGAATTGTCTTTCTTAAATACAAAAATGCCTCTGAATTTTCAGAGGCATTTTTATTTTATTTAAGTTTTATTTCTAATAACTATTTCAAACGCACAATACATATCATAATATTTTTTTTTAAGAAAGTACAATGATAACTCTAAATGTGAGGTAAGGGCATAAAAAAATCCCGACAATTGTCGAGATTTTTTATTTTTTTGTATTTAGAATTATTTTGCTGTAGATTTTACTAATTCTTTGATACGGGAAGCTTTACCTTTTAATTCTCTAATATAGAAAATTTTAGCTCTACGTACTTTACCGATTTTATTCACTTCTATTTTTTCAATATTTGGTGATGATAAAGGGAAAATACGCTCTACACCAATACCGTTTGAGATTTTACGAACAGTAAATGTTTGTGTAGCACCTGTACCTTTACGTTGTATTACATCACCACGGAAAATCTGAATACGTTCTTTCGAACCCTCAATAATTTTGTAGTGTACGTTTATATTATCACCTGCTTTGAAGTCAGGAAGACTTTTGGTTTCTGTCAGTCTTTTGGTTAATTCTTTTACCTTGTCCATTTCTGTTAAATTTAGCGTGTGCAAAGATACGCAGTTTTTTAGAAAAACCAATGTTATTTAATCGTTTTCTAATAAATCAGGCCTTCTGGACTTTGTCCGCTCCATAGATTGCTGAAAACGCCATTCTTCGATGAGTTTATCATTGCCTGAAAGCAGCACATCCGGTACTTTCCAGCCTTTAAAGTCGGCTGGGCGGGTATAAACGGGCGGTGCCAGCAGGTTGTCCTGAAAAGAATCCGTCAGAGCAGAGGTTTCATCGTTCAAAACACCCGGAATTAGTCTTCCAATAGCGTCTACAAGCACCGCAGCGGGCAATTCGCCGCCTGATAGCACATAGCTGCCTATAGAAATTTCCCGGGTAATAACGTGCTCCCTGAGGCGTTCGTCGATTCCTTTGTAGTGTCCGCACAGTAATATGATGTTTTCCTTCAGAGAGAGCGAATTCACCATTTTTTGCTCCAGTAACACTCCATCCGGTGTCATAAAGATGATTTCGTCATATTTTCTGTCTTTCTGAAGGTTTTCTATACAAGTCAGGATAGGTTCTATGGACATTACCATCCCCGCACCGCCGCCAAACTGGTAGTCATCTATCTGTTTGAATTTCTTGAGAGAATAATCATGGATATTATGCAGGTGGATTTCCAGCAAACCCCTGTCTTTGGCTCGCTGCAAAATGGAATGCGCAAAGAAGCTTTGCATCAGATCAGGAACGGCAGAAAGGATATCGATACGCATGAGTTAGTAAAAAGGTATAAGTAATAAGTAAAACAAAGTTAAAAGATTTCCAGAAAACCATCGGGTAATTCCATTTCCATCTGTTTTTTCTTTTCGTCAATGGTTAAAATAAAATCATCGTTCAGTGGAATCAGAATTTCTTTTTTATCCTTCATCACTTTTGCCAGGAACTGAAACGGCATTTCTACAATTTCTTCTATGATTCCGATTTTTCCGGCAGCTTTATCTGTGATTTCATAACCTACGAGGTGGTCGTATTCTTCGCCATCCAGAATTTCTGTTAAGTCATCGTCTTTAGCAAAAATATCTTTTCCTTGCAAAGGATGTGCTTTTTCCTTACTGTCTATTTCTTCTAATGATATTATAGCCTGAGCGTCGGAATTGATGTCTTTCGACACAATAAAATAGGGGAGATTATTAATGAACAGAGCTTTCATCTCTTCAAAATCATCCATGTAAAATTCATCGATAAACACTTTCAGGTGGCCTTTGTAGCCATGTGTCTTCAGTACTTTTCCTATTTTGATAAGTTCCATAATTTTTCCCCTCTTGAGAGGGGATTAAGGGGTGTGTTAAAAAAAAATCCCGACGTAAAAGTCGGGATTTAAATTCTATTTTTAAGAAAATTATTCTGCTGTTTCAGTTGTTTCAGCAGCAGCTTCTGTGTTTTCAGTTGCTTCCGCTACCGGAGTAACTTCTTCTTCCGTTGCAGGTGTTTCTTCCGCAACTACTTCTACTTCTTTCACTTTAGCCGGTGTGTTTACCACTGCTTCAATTTTCGCTTTTTTCTTAGCTTCCGCTTTTTCTTTGTGGTCTAAAACTTTTCCTTCTTTTTTAGATAACCACTCTGTGAATTTTGCTTCCACGTCTTCTGCTTTCACTACGCCTAACTGTACACCGCGTAACAAGTGTTTTTTGTACATCGCACCTTTGTAAGAAAGGATAGCTTTTACGGTAGAAGATGGTTCTGCACCTGTTTGTAACCATTTTACTGCTTTGTCTACATCTAAGATGATCGTTGCAGGAATGGAAGTCGGATTGTACGTTCCGATTTGGTCGATGTAACGACCGTCTCTTTTCGCACGGCTGTCTGCCGCTACGATTTTGTAGAATGGAGCACCTTTTGCACCATGTCTTTGTAATCTTAATCTTGTTGCCATATAAAAATATGTTTTTTAATTTTTAATTCCTGCCGTGCCAGTATAGGCGTGCAGGTTTTGAAATCTCCCGAAAATTCGGAATGCGAAGATAGTAATTAATTGCTGAATGTGGAAATCCCACCCCACGGATTTCGCCTGAAAATGATATTATTTTAACATAAAACAACTGAATTACAGCTTATAATTCATGTTTTATCACTCAAAACTTCCCCGTTACATCCACTTCTTTCGGCAAAAACTTGCTGGTATCTCCGTTTCCGATGATGATTTCGCGCACGATCGTAGATGAAATGGCCGATAATTCGGGAGAGGAGAGGATTAAAAAGGTATCCAGGTCGGGCTGCATCATTTTGTTGAGCTGCGCGATGGTTTTTTCATATTCAAAATCCGCGGAAGAGCGGATACCACGGATGATGTATTTGGCATTCTTCTGCTGGCAGTAATTCACCGTGAGGCCGGTATACGATTCTACTTTTACAGTCGGCTGGTCTTTAAACACTTTCTTTATCCATTCCATGCGCTGCTCAAGCGAAAACAGGTATTTTTTCTGGGTGTTGACTCCGATAGCGATGATAATCTCATCAAACAGCGGAACGGCGCGCGTTACAATATCTACGTGGCCAACAGTGATAGGATCAAAGGAGCCCGGAAAAATAGCTATCTTGTTCATACCATAAATGTAAAATGGATAATCGAGATTTGAAAATAATTGGAGAAATAAATGGAAAGGAATAAATGCATCCGCAAATCAACAATTTAAATTAGGGTTATTCCAAATGCTTATACGTTAATTTTTCTGATATTGGTTTGTATTCAGATACGCAATCGCCATGCGCAGCTGCCCGAAGCTAAATCGATCCTCAAAATAGTTTTTGATGGGCGTCAGCTGATTAGTCATCAGTTCGTCTATAGCTTTCTTAATGTCTGCCAAATCACTTTCTTTCATAAAAGAAGTAATCTGCACTTCACCGCTCGGAATGAAAGAGGAAAGGTGTCCTTCAATCGTCGTTTCCGCCATATTGCGTGCCGCAGCAATTTCCGAAATCGTTTTTCCTTCTTTATACAGGCGCAAACTTTCGCGATGCGATTCGCCTTTCTGCGGTTTCTCTTTCAGTTTTTCACTTAGCGTAGTATCGGCGTTGTAAAATGAACTGCCTTCGTAAAAAGCAGTGTCTCCGAATTGCAGTTTTTCAATTTGTTTCAGTTTGGAAATCAATGCCTGCTCCACTTCATCCGCTTTCTTCAAAAATCCGCGCACGCCTTTTTTATTATGCAGCGATGCAATATAACTGTGCAGCGGTTTTATGATGTCATTCGCCAGCTTGTCTCCAAAATAGTGAATGGATTTCAACACACGTTGCTGCAGCAAGGTCTGGTTTTCTTCTTTATCCAGCTGTTTTAAAATTTCCTGCAGCTGCACCGAAAACGAAGCCGCCGTTTGTTTCAGTTCGCGTATCTTTTTCTCCAGCGATAGTATAAGCGAAAGCACTTCCTCTTTTTCTGCCAGTTTTTTCTCTTCCGTAAACGCTGCAAAATCTGCCATCAAATCCACCATCTTATTCCAGTCAAACGCTTTTATCAGTTGCTTTTTCGCATACTCCATTTTATGGAATGGCAATTGCTGCTGCAAATCCTGTTCACTCGATAAATAATTTTCGGTGAAGTCTACAATGCGCGCATCGCTCATAATCGCATTCGCAGAAATCTGTGTCATCAGAAACAAGCCGTTGATATTGGTACAGCGGCTGAGAGCCACATATACCTGTCCGGCTGCAAACGCATAGCCCGCATCAATCACCGCTTTGTCAAATGTAAGGCCCTGACTTTTATGAATGGTAATCGCCCAGGCCAGTCGCAGCGGATATTGTGTAAAGCTGCCAATCACATCTTCTTCAATTTTATCAGTGGCCGTGTTGTAATTGTAACGGATGTTTTCCCATTTTTCTTGTTCTACTTTAAATTCACTTCCGTCATCAAAAAACTGCACGGTAATTTCGTCCTTCGTTATTTTTTTTACGGTGGCCAGTTTCCCGTTGTAGTATTTCTTTTCAGGTTTGCTGTCATTCTTAATGAACATCACCTGTGCACCGGTTTTCAGCTGCAGTTTCATTTCTGTCGGCAAGGCATTCTCGTTAAAGTCGCCGTCTATATGTGCGGAAAATTCAAAAACATCGCCTTCCAGTTTTTGCAGCTGCGCCTGATTGATTTTATCTACTTTTACATTATGTGTCGACAGCGTAATGTAATCTTCCAGCTCGCTCAGCATTTCCGGCTGAAAACGGTCGTTCAGCAAATAAAAATCATCTTCCGTCATTTCATTATTGCGCACTTTGTTCAGTAGGCGTATAAATTTTTCTTCGTTCTGGCGGTAAATTTTGGTGAATTCGATATTCAGGAAATGACTTTCTTTCATCACCTGCGCACTGAAGAAAAACGGCGTATCGTAATAATCTTTCAAAACAGCCCATTCTTCGTCTTTCACCACAGGCGGCAACTGAAATAAATCACCGATAAACAAGACCTGTACCCCGCCGAAAGGATCTTCCTGATTTTTGCGCACTGTTCTTAAGATGGTATCGATGCAGTCGAGTGTATCGGCACGCAACATACTCACCTCATCAATAATCAGGAGTTCAAGTTCTTTCAGTAGCTCAATTTTAGCTTTGCTGAATTTAAAATTCTCAAAAAGAGAGTGAATATTGGAAAAATTGGACGGAACCCGTTGTTTGGTAGGTATGAATGCATTAAACGGCAATTGGAAAAGCGAATGCAGGGTCATGCCGCCCGCATTGATGGCTGCCACACCGGTTGGAGCGGCAACGACCGTATTTTTGATGGAATTTTTCTGAACGGCGCGCAAAAAGGTAGTTTTACCCGTGCCGGCTTTTCCCGTAACAAACACATTTTCAGAAGTTTTGAGCACAAATTCGGTGGCCAGCTGATGCGATACGTCAATAGTTTCCATTTCTAACATAAGAACAAAATTAATCGTTTATAACCCATTTTACTATTGAGATACATTATTAATACAAAATCCATAAAATGAGCAGAATTTTATTTTATAAACGTTGAGCACAATAATGTTAACATCCACCGTTTCGTGATAAAAATCATCTACCTTTTTTCAAACATAATACTATCTTTGTGCGTTGATTTAGAAATGATACTCTCAGGAAGCCAAATATTCGTTTTTTTACCCGTTGCCATGATGTTCATTGTAGCATTAGGATTTGTAGGTTTAGTAATGGGTGTTACCCACTGGATGGGGCCCAAACGTAAATCAAAAGTAAAGTTAGAAACCTTCGAATGCGGAATTGACGTACAGGGAAACGCCCGGACGCCTTTTTCTATCAAATATTTCCTGGTGGCTATATTATTTGTGTTGTTTGACGTGGAAGTTATTTTCATGTATCCGTGGGCAGTGAACTTTAAACAATTAGGTTTGTTGGGTATAATAGAAATGTTCTCCTTTATTAGTGTCTTTTTGGTTGGATTCTTCTACATCATTAAGAAAGGCGCCTTAAAGTGGGAATAAACCCTCTGATTCCCTAAAGGGAGAAAAAGTAAGCCCATTTAGGGTTTGGGGTGAACTTGATAATTTGTAAAAATGAGTACAACAGCAATCGATATTCATCCATCATACCAGCCGGAAGGTTTGGAAGGACAAGGCTTTTTCGCCACGTCCTTAGATAAAGTAGTAGGACTGGCGCGCGCCAATTCTCTATGGCCTTTACCATTTGCTACTTCTTGCTGCGGCATCGAATTCATGGCAACTATGGCTTCTCATTATGATTTAGCAAGATTTGGTTCGGAGCGATTAAGTTTTTCTCCAAGACAGGCAGATTTATTAATGGTAATGGGTACTATCTCTAAGAAGATGGGACCGATTCTCCGTCAGGTATACGAGCAGATGGCAGAGCCGAAATGGGTATTATCCATGGGAGCATGTGCAAGCAGCGGCGGTATATTCGACACTTATAGTGTACTGCAGGGAATCGACAGAATTATTCCGGTAGATGTATACATACCGGGTTGTCCGCCAAGACCGGAGCAGGTACTGGACGGAATTTTACAAATTCAGAAATTAGCGGAAAGCGAAGAACGAAGAAGAAGAGAATCACCGGAATACAAAGCATTGTTAGCGCAATACGGAATAGAATAATGTAGAGGTGCATTGAATGCATCCAAATAGAATAGAAAGAATGAGTGAATTGTTAGAAATAGTAAAGAATAAACTTCAGGATAAATTTGGAGATGCGGTACTCGCAGCTGAAATGCATTACGATTTTCCGGTCTTCATTTTAAAGAAAGAAGTGGTAAAAGATGCATTGAAATTTCTTAAAGAAGACGCTGAATTAAATTTCCATTTTTTAACGACGATGTGCGGATTACATCATCCGGAAAATCCTGCTGAAACTGAGTTTGGGTT
>JADLAJ010000023.1 GCA_020848255.1 Chitinophagales bacterium | reverse complement strand
GCCTTTAGCGCCGGATAAATTGCAGGTATGTGCTCTGAGGCATCTTCAGCCTTGTGATATAAAGGAATAATAATTGATAAGTCCATAAACTAAGTACGCAAAGATAGAATAGAATATTTAATTCAGCATTGTAATGTTTTTAGTGCAAAATAAATATCAATGAGCTGTCAGTATTAATGTTATTTTGTTATTGTAACGGCTGATATTTTGCCAGAATATAATTTCCCGGTTTTTGAAATTCCCTGTAATTCGGATAATATTCTGCTACCACGGTATTGGTCGTTTCTTTGTTGATATACAGTAAATAAGGAATTTCTCCATTTTTGAATTTGTCATCGTATGGTTTGCTGTTAATATGCATTAAACGGGAAGTGGCAGTCAGCCCAAAGTTGGCATACAAAGCTCGGTCTAAGTGGTATTCGTGTCCGTATACTACATTCTTATCTGCAATAAATAAACAAAGCTCAATATTTGCCGGGAAAACTGCTTCATTATTCTTTAAATAGGGTTGTATGTCATTTCTTAGTTTTTCTAATTCAAAATATCTTTCTTTAAACCCATTTTCATTTTTTAGAGAAACCAGATAACTTTTTACTACTAATCCGCAAAACAGCAACATAATAGCATATCCGATAAATAAATTGCTGTATTTAGGTTTGCTTTTTACGTTTATAATAAAAAAGACAATGGCAAATAGTATGATTGAAATATGTTCATAAGTATAGTTTAAAAAACTACCGGGTCTGAACAGGAAAAAAGAGGACAAAAAAGCGCTTAGTAATCCTGCAATACAAAGCATTTTAACCAAAGCAGCATCTTTTGTATGTTTAGCATGTAAAAACAGATAGACTAAAATCAGGTACAAAGGAAATAGTCTGATTGCATTGCAAATAACAACAATGAGGTTGTAAGATTTCGTAACGTTAGAAATTACCTGCAAATTAAAATCAAACAGACTTACCAGGCAATAAGGTCCGAAGATCAGATGTAACAATAAAAATAATAATCCTATAGAAAAAGCTGAGAGTAAACAAAACAATGCAATTTCAACGGTGCGATGAACGCAAAAATTAGCAAAATGGATAAGCATAACATAAATGACTACATCCTGTTTGGATAACACGGATAGTAATGTAAACAGTAAAAAGAGGAAAGCATTTTTTTTATTTTTTTCAAAATAGAAATAGCTGATGTAGTAATACATAAAGCCAATAAAAAATGCAATTTTCATGCTATCAGGCCTGAATGCATAAGCATGTCCGGTAAGTAACAGTAGGAAAAGACTTACGCTGATTATCTGCGTGTTTTTGTCTTCAGTATAACGTTTTGAAAATTGCCAGATATAGTAAATACAAAGTAGAACAAAAACGAAACTGATGCTCCTGCCAAGAATATACAAAGTATGAATATCACGGATATAATCCAGATGAAAAAATCTGGAAGTGTAATATGCCAGGTATAGATTTGCTGGCGCATAAATTACTGCAGAGTAAGGGTGACTTTCCGGATTCAGGTACAAAGGGTTGCCGCTTAATAATTGCTGCAGATAATGAACAAACGTAAATTCAGCGCCATCCAGATCAAGGTTGTAAGAAAATATTAATAACACTCTTGCTGTCAGCATATAGGCTATCAGCAATAAGGAAAAGATGGCTGTTTTACTAAGTTTTAGGTGATTCTGAATTGCCGTCCGGTTTATGATTTTTACAATGTTTAAAAATACACTATTTTTTGATTTTTCTTTAGAACATTTGGCTGAACGACTAATAAAATGTACTTTTAGAATGCATTTATATGAATGAAAAATTAGAATCTGTAGAGCTGTCGGTAGTTGTTTTGTGTTATCATTCAGAGAACATAATAGAGACGTTTGTTCAGCAATTATTAAATGAAATACAGGAGCTTAATATTAGTTATGAATTAATTCTGGTAGCTAATTTTGATAAAAATTCAACAGATTCCACTCCTCAGAAAGCAAAAGCAATAGCCTCCGTTCAGCCGCATGTAAAAGTGATAGCTGATGAAAAAGAAGGCGGTATGGGATGGGACATGCGCTCCGGACTTTCTATGGCAAGCGGTACTTATATTGCTGTTATTGACGGGGATGCTCAGATGCCTGCCAGTGATATTCCTATTGTGTATGGTGTCATAAAATTTGGTAAATATGATTTAGTGAAGACATACCGGGCAAAACGATATGACGGGTTTATAAGAACAATGTTATCTGCTATTTATAATTTCTTATTCAGGTTGTTATTTTCACCCAGATTTCCCATTAGAGATATTAATTCGAAACCAAAAATATTTACGAATGCAGCTTATAAAAGACTGGAATTGCGTTCAAATGACTGGTTTACCGATGCAGAAATTATGATTCAGGCGCTGAAGTTGAAATTAAAAATAGCAGAAATTTCCACTGTATTTTATCAGAACGAACGTAAAACAAGTTTTGTCGGATTGAAAACAGTTTTCGAGTTTATCTTCAATTTATTTAAGTACAGATTTAATCAGTCAAAAGAAAATAAACCATAAGAATACGAAGCAATTTTACGGATTAGTCAGCTTCGGAAAATGTTATTTTAAAATTATTATATTTGCATTTATTACTTCATAATTGCTGATGACTGCCGGATGTAACTTAATCCGCTTGATAACAAGAACGGACAAATTCAATTGATGAGAAAAACTATGATAGAGTATTCAACACACGAAAGTACTGTGCTCGGAACTTCAATTGGCAGGTTGATGATTGATCGTCAGTTTGATGAATGGGACGTTATAAAAGAAGAAATAGCAAGTAAAGATTATGAATACCTCAGAATTAAAGTACAAAATCCGCTGAATCATGAACTCGACAGGCTAAATGCGTTGTGTAAAACGGCACATTTGTTAGAAATTGTACGTTCATATACCACTTACGATTTACATAATATGACGCTGGAAGACTGGTCAGGAGATTTCAATTTCGTTCAAGTGGATGCTACAACAAGAGAGTTGTTTTTTGATACGTTTAAAGAAACCTACGAAGATATTCCTTTTGGAAGTTATACTCCTGAAGCAGTATTCAAACGCTTTGATCTGGAAGCGCAGCGGGCCAGCTTGTCATCTTATTTTTATAATTTCTATACGGGCAATTACCCGGAAAAAGCAGCTTACCTGATTTATCATCGGCAACAGGAATTGGTGGGATGTCTGAGTATTGATTTTTTTGAAACAGAATCATATTCTTACTATGTTGGTGTTAAAAAAGCTTTCAGAAAGAATAACATATTGTTGAAGTCTATCAACTTTATTCACAGAACCACGCAAAGCAGAAAATTAATGTACGCAAAGGGCTCTGCACGCTTACATAATTTATACAGCCAAAAAGCATTTGATAAAAGCGGAATGTTGTGTACCGGCTACGACTGGATTTACCTGCTCGAATTATAAATTAAACAAATGGTTGGGTATAGGTTCTGTCGCAGGTAGTTCCGTAAAATTCACCGAAATTACTGGGAGTTTGTGAATGAAAGCCCAACAGCTGCAATTTGTTTTTATCAATTTTTGATTTGTCAATATGTTCCATAAATCTAGGAATATCTACCCGTTGTTTTACCCACGGTTTGCAGTAAGCCACTATCAGACAACTGCGCCAGTCCGGCGATTTGTTTTCTCCGGCGGCATGCCATATTCTTGGGTTAAAATATAAAATACTGCCGGCAGGTGCGTTTACTTGTATGGCATGTTTGTAAAAATAATCATTGTCAGGTTGTTCTAACATATTTTGAGAATTCGGAAGAATCCAGGTGCCACCGTTTTCGTTGGTAAAATCATCCAGCAGGATAAGGGTGGCCAGCAAATAATTATAATTCGGAATAATTCTCGGAACATCTACATGCACCTGAGCCGCTTTTGAAGGTCTTTTTTGTGGGGGGATACAGTTATTGGTATAAAGGTAAATAGTAAACCATTTATTCAGTATCGATTCTATAAAGTCCAACATATCCTGGTTCTCAAAAATTTCCAGAATTTCAGGATGTTTGTCGGCATAATAGGGGGCACACAGCAAAAAACCGTAATCGGTGTAATCTTTTTTATTGATATATTCTCTCTCTACATCAATCAGCTGCAACATCGTCTGTTTTATTTTTTCCAGCAATACTTTATCCAGACTGCTTTCAATGGCAACATATCCGTTTTGATTAAAATATTCTATTGCCTCAGGCTTTTCGATATGTTTAAATATTGGAATCATATAACTAATTTATTTAAAGGCTAAAATGTACTTTTTAGTATAAAATCAGCCGTTTAAGTATTGCAAAATACGTAATTTTAGAGCATTCTCTAAAAATGCAAGCTGCTATCGGGTGGTTTTTTTTCAACATCCGGCTTGAATGATGTAATCGGATGATAATTGCAACGATTATAAGCGATGTTCTAATTGGTTTTATTGAATTTATATACAATAAGATTTCCCGTTTTTTTATAATACAAATAAAGCGGATAGTACTTTGTCATTTGAGCTGTTGCCTTTGGAGTATCTTCCGCTGCAATATATTTCACAGTTCCATTGGTAAAATATCGGTCATATGCTTTGCTGATTTCATTTGAATAGATATCCGGCTTAATGGTTACACCAAAATACAATTCAGAATATCTGTCAAAATGTATGTCGTATCCGTACAGTAGATTAAGTTTAGCATTAAAAATCGTATACTTCGGATTTGTAAAGAAAACGGTATCCGCACCAATAATTTCTGTCAGTGAATCGCCGTTTTTCAGGTTCGACAGATAAGCTGTTTTTTCGTTCGCAGATTTTGTTTTATTTAAGATATCCGGGTTCAGCTTTACATAAGGACAAGATATAGTAAGTAGTATAATTAAAATTATTTCATATTTTAATTTCCATCTTATTGCATTATCATGCAAATATATTCCAAGATTGACCATTAAAAGTACGGCAGACTCATTGGTGTAATTAAGGTTTGCGCCGGGTCTTAGCATTGTCAGGTTGCTGAACAAAAAATATATAAACGCAAGGGCGGCCAGAAATTTACAGGTTGAGTTTTCTGATTTCAAATTCAGCCACGTTATATAAAGTAAAGGTGTAAATCTGATAACATTGATTAGTATAAATATCAAATTCACACGAATATCTGAAGAATACTGAATGTTGTAATAGAATATATTTCTGAAGAAATCTGTCCCCAAATGACTATTGCAAATGCTTAATCCCCATAAGATAAAAAAGAACAACAGGGATACGGCAATAATGGCATTTTTCTTTTTAAAATAAAGGAAATAAATAAACCAGTAAGAGAGAATATATATTATCGCATCATGCTTTATATATATGCATATCACCGCATAAATAGTTGCTGCGAGCAAGGTAGATTTTTTTTGTTTTATAAAAGTATAACGCAGCGCTTTTATTAAAAAAAGTAAAAAGAAAAAAAGTTTGAAACTATCCGGCCGTGCAGCAAATATATGAAGTGTAAGTGTAAGCAAAAACAACAGATATAGCAGGATTCTTTTTGAGGAACGAACAGATAAGAGCTTTAGGATACGCAGCATAATCCATCCGTTTAGCAGCGTGAAAAATAAGGATAGGGACCGCATTCCAACCATTAACTCATGTATGGATACAAAAGGATTTATTTTAAATGCTTCCGTTAGATGTTCTGTAAAATAAGAATACAAAGGCGGATAAAATATCAAATAAAAAGGATAGTTATCCGGATTGCTATACAAAGGCTGATGTTTTTGAAGTAACTGGATGTTGTGTAAAAAAGCAAACTCAACACCCTGTATGTCTATTGAATAAGAGGCAATATACGAAAACACTATCTTTAAAATATACAGAATCAGCAGTAGACAAATCCAGTCGGTATAAGTTAACAGCTTAAATCTATTGAACAGTTTCATTGTTGATTTTTAGTAAAGATGACATTTGCGTTAGTAAAAATACGATAATAAGCAATGACATGGAGTTAGCAATACAGGTATATCTGTTTAACCCGAACATTAAAACAGTAAGGAATAAAAAATAGAAAGTAATTAAGTACGGAATAAAGAAAATGCTGACAGATTTTTCGAGTCGATTTTTAAATCTGATTAAAATAAGCATACTGGTAATAAGGAAACCAATAACCAGTATTGGTGTTAAAAAAAGCTGCCGCAGCAGGATGTGTATTATAATACTGAAGCTCATGATAAGTACTGTTTTTGATAACCTGTTTTTTCTTTGCAGCAACAGTATACATAAAGACAATTGAAGTGCCGAGATTATTAAAAATAAATAATTCCAGTAATAACCTGCGTATAATTTACAGTATACAATAAGCGGAAAAAAATAAGGCTTTTTAAGATAAAATTTTGCAATGGCTGCATAGGGCGACTGATCTTCCGTGTAAGTATAGAAATAAGAACTTTTAGTCAGCTTCCACAATGGCATCCAGCTTCCGATATTTTTTGCAGGAACATGTATACAGGTTTCGTTATTGCCATCTATTAAAAGAAATAAACTCTGCCCGGAAAGCAGAAAACTTTTTTTACTGTAAAACTGTCGTTCAAATAAATATGCGGCAAGTTGTTTGTATAAATCGATACTGAAATTTACATTGTCTCTGTATGTCAGATGATATGTTTTGATGAATGTACTGTCTTCTTTACTCCAGTCGCTTTTTATCATATCCGGATGGAATTGCTGCTGATTCGGATATTTGTACGACTGATGCTTTTTATTGATTTTTCCCGAAATAATAATGACCGAAGCAAATAATATTACATTTATGAATAAGGCACCGGCAATCTGTTTTTTTAGTCTTAAACCTACAGCTATCAAAAACGTAAATACGGGCATAAACAATAAAGTTGTTTTTATAAAAACAGAGAAAGACAAACTAAGCAAGAGAATCAATGTAAATAAAAGATTTGGTTTCCTTACCCAGTTTATAAGCGCAAAAAACACAATCGACAAGGAGAAAATCAGCAGTGGTTCATCACCAATCTGGTCGATGTAAAAGAAATTGAAACAGATGTATACAGGAAGTGCAAGCAGCAGCAGTTTAAAATATTTTTTATGTGGTATAAACGCAAAACATATAATTATCCAGCTTAAAATAATTAGCACAAAATTTAATAGTCTCAGGTAGTATGGTTCTGTGCCGGTAACCTGATAAAGCATGCCTGTAATGATACTGAAACCGGCAGCACGATGATAATATTCCGTTGGATATTTTGTAAATAATTTTCTGAGGAATGGGAGCGTAGCATCACAGGCGTCGATATGGTATTCGCTGACAGGTGCAAAGGCTCCGAGCTTATACAAACCTAATCCTTTTGCATAATTTACCGCCATACTTTGGTGCTCCCATTCGTCGTTTTCAGAAACTAAGTCACAGCCTCTGTGAATGGAATAAGTGTGGGTGTAAATGACGAAACACAGCGCAATACTTAACAGCAACCAGATTAGGATAACATATTTTTTAAAAAGGAACTTCATGTTTGTTATACAGGTAAAATATTTTATTTAAGATTTGTTTTTATAAGCAGCTTTCTTACCTCTTCATCTCGAAATTTATAAAGAATCATATTGTCTATGGTTTTGTAATATTTATACGCAGGATAGTAAAAGGCAACATGCTCAGCAGATTTTTTAGTATTATCAGTTATTACATATGTGATGGTGCCGTCTGTAAAATTCTTGTCATATTCCGTAGTATTAATATACGGAAGTTTAGATTTAATATCAATGTTGAAGGGTAAGTCAAAGGTGAAATATAGTTTGATAAACCTGTCAAGATGCATATCATGTCCCAGAATAATATGCTTATCGATATAAAATACAGAATACAGGGTGTTTGGGAAAAAGGCATAGGCGTTTCCAATAGTTTCCTTGATCTCCTTTCTGGATTCCATAATTTTGGTGTATTCTTCTTTTCTGTTTTTTTCTTTCTCTGACTTATAAGCGTAATTTCCTATGATTCCGTTGATGACGACATAAAAGAAAATGAAGAATGCAGTTGTTAGAGTTGCACTAATACGTTTCTCCAGGATTTTGTTCTTGTATATCGAGCAAAATACAACAAGATTTAGAATAAGCAATACAATCAGTTCAAACGTATAGTTGAAGTTTGAGCCAGCACGCAGCATGGATAGATGCGCCAGAAAGTATAATAAAACAGCATAAATACAGATGAATTTTTCTTTTGTATGAGCATTGCTTTTTACTAAGATACGAGCATTTAGAACGGTTAGTACTAGAAAGGGAAACGTTCTGAAAATACTAATAGAGATAAAAAAAATATTGAATGAAGTAGATAGGTTTGTTACTGACTGGATATTGAAAAAGACAATATTGTGGAAAAAATACTTACCATAAAATCCTATGCTTATAAAAAATGCACCACCGCAGATTACGAGAAATGCACTAAATAACCCGATGATTTTTTTATTTCGTGATAGAAGTAATGCCGTAATAAAACAAAAGGAAATATGTACGCTTATATCTTGTTTGGTATATACAGCAAAAGCAGCTGCCGCAATACAAATGATTCCATCCTTTAGCGTTGCAGTACGGTCTACATATAAAAGTAAATGATACACAAAAACCATAAAGAAAAATACCTTCAGGGAATCGGGTCGTACCGCAAACATCATTTCAGTAATCAATAACAAGTAAAAAGCAACAGCAGCAATTTGTATGATACGAGATTTGGTAAATAAACGGGCAAATTTAATCAGGTAAACTATCTGAGCCATTACAAAAATAATGGATAATATTCTTCCTAAAACCAGTAAGATATATATGTCATTAAAAACATTAATTTGCAAGCAACTAACGGCAATTCTGTAAATGTAGAAATAAACAGGAGTATAGAGGCAGTTGGCATAAGGCAGTGCTTCAGGGTTGGGGTAAATTCCCTGACCTGCAGAAAGTTGTTGTACAATATGAATGAAATAATATTCTAAACCTACCAGATCTAAGGAGTAACTAAATACCAGTTTTAAACGTATGTATAATAATACAGCAATAACTATGGCAAACGGCAGTGTAAAATATTTAAAGTTTAATTTCATTTCAAATCTGCTGTATTTGATGAATATTTACAAACTAAAAGTGAATCAAATGATGCTGTTTTCTTAAAAGCCGGATAGTAATCTTCCATTTGTTTTAATGATTTCGGTTCATTATCTATGACTAGGTATTTTACGATGCCTGTACTGAATGCATTGTCATAATTTCGTATTATGTCATTAATTAAAAACTTCGGTTTTAGTTTCACATTATAATATAAATCAGAAAAGCGGTCATAATGCCAGTCATAACCATAAATGATACGACAGTCAGAGAAAAAAATCATGTATTTCATGTTTGGAAAGAAAACCACATCATTTTTTATTATTTTATTTATTTCTTTAGAATCACGAAAATGCTCATCATACAAGGCTTTCTTCTGTGCTTCTTCTTTAAAACTGTACTGAAACAGATAGTAATTTATTGGCAATGCCAGCAGAAACAAAAGATAAGCAGTGGTAAAAAAAACTTTATATTGAAAGTCAGTTTCCTTTAAAAATAAAACTGTATTTATCAGTAATAATAATACGGATTCATAAGTGTAGTTTATATTCGAACCAACTCTTAGCATAGTTATATTACTGGCAGCAATAAAACAGATACTGGTAATCGCAATTGTTCGGGTAAATTTTTCCTTACTGAATATGTTTTTAACGGATAGTAAAATCAATAAGGAGGTTCTGATAAGGTTAAAGGCAATAAATAAAAAACTGGTATGAAGTCCGCTGTCGTATTGAATATTATAAACTAGCAAATCAACAAATAAATTTATTCCGGTTGAAATATACATCCAATAAACAGAAATCAGCAAAACGATTAAGATGATAAAGCCTGCATAAATATTTCTTTTATCTCTGTAGCTTAAGAAAAATACAGCATAGTAGATGAAACCATAGAGCAGTAAATCATGCTTAAAGTAAATGCCCGTAATCAAGCAAAAGAGCGATAGCCAGAAATAAGAAGACTTGTTTGAAAACAAATACTTTATATGAAAAAGCAGAAAAAGTGTAAAAAAAAATACTTTAAAACTATCCGGCCTTACAGTGTAAAAATGCTTGGGTAACAAAAGAATAAATAGCAACAAAAGTAGGATATAATGGCGGCAACCATTGTGTATTTGTTTTGTGATGGCGTATATTCCGTATGACACAAAAATAAAAAGCAAAAAGGAGATGAGTCTTCCGGTGATATAAATTGCATTAATATCATTAATTACATCTATTGATAAAACCCGCATAATAAAATCCATAACATAATAATATAACGGAGTATAGGCCAACAATAAGTAAGGATACTGAGAAGGATTGGAATACATGTGAGATTTTAAATGAAGCAACTGTGTGATATGCACCGATATCATTTCCATTCCTTCAAGGTCCGTATCATACGAAAAAATATAAGCTATTCTGATTGATAATATGAAAGCTATAATCAAAATGCAAATCCATTCAGCGAATTTAACAGACTTTATTGTGGTATATACTTGTTGCTTCAATTCTTGCATAGTTGATATACGTATTCTGATTGGATTGCTAAAATACAGTTTAATTTCAGAATCTATTCCACTAAGATTTTATACACTACCCACACTTTCTCTGTATTGTAAAATATAACAATTTATGACAGCAATTACTTGGTAATATTTATTGTTAAGCACTCATATTTATTTGCTTATAAAAAGTATTTTGTTTAAATTTATGTAAATTCAATGTTATTGAAATGAAATTTACTTTTTTCTTTATACTTTTTTTTTCTTTTTTTTTAATTTGTTTCAGCAATATTAATCAGAAGCACCTTGTCAGGGCTGATGGGTGTAATCTTGATACAGACAGTTCTGTAAAAATTTTATTAGATGAATTCATTCAATCATTTAATAATAAGGATTCCATTTTTATTCAAAATAATCTTATCAGCCAATCTGAATACGACTCAATTGTATACTATCTGAAAGGATACAAGGTAAGTTGTTTAACTCAGCCTGAAGAAAATTATAAAGTGAATAGCATATATTATGACTACTATAATTACATAAATAATAATAAGAAAATAGATAGGATTGCCTTTGCTGATGCCACATCATCTTTCGGTTGCGGTGGAGTAAATTACACCAAAATCAATGCAAAAGTTTTATTTAATCTCAAAAGCGGTGTCTTTGAAAGTCCGCTTGCATTTATATTTATTAAAGATGTTAATTCCAAATATAGGTTGTTAACACTACTATTTTTTGCAAAAACTATAAATTATGAGTAAAAATATACAAAAAATACTATTAACCATTATTTGGTTATTTATTTGCATTTCATCTAATGCACAGCTTTATAATGACGGACCCATACGATTAAGGGTATGGGCGCATAAAGTTTGGTCAAGTGCCAATTGTGGGGAATTCGTACCGGATAATGATAAAGAATACACAATCAGGGATATTGCTGCAAGAGTGGATAACGGAAATGGTACCTATATACAGTCTTCAGCAGGACTGAATATACAATTTACCGGACCCAGTAACAGATATTACCTATTACCCCAAGCGGGATCAACTGTTCCGTCAGGAATTGTTTCCGATGCAGTAGGGTATAAATTGCTAGATGTAACCTACCCGACAACGAAAGTGCCATTTATGTTTGATGTAACATTCGGATCTTCATTTGAAAATGATTGCCCTGAACTTATTTGTGGCGGTAACCGGATGACAAATGATGAATGTTGTTGTGTAACAATACCCCTCGTCGGAACAATTTGCGCTCAGTCAGATGATTATGAAGCATTTGGAAACTGGACTGCTGTTAACTTCAGGGGTGGCGCGCCAGGAGTTGTAAATTATTCACAGCCAATAGTCGCATCTGCAGGTGGAGAACATAAGTATACCATAATTTATGCTTACCAGTGGGATTGGCTTGAAGCAAAAACCCAATGCCCGTCCCCTAAGTATAAAGATGGTAATCATACTGTAACCTGTGAATTGGTAGGATTATTTTCCGATAATGACTGGGATGGAGGTGTTTGTGGAATTGGTATCGGAGGTGATGAAGATTTGAGACTGAAGATTCAGGCAGTAGATGAGCCCACTTCATTTACAACATTTGGTACTGGTAGCGGTTCTACGATTAAAATTTCTCAGTCTACACCTCAATGGAATACAGGAGCATTAACTACTACAAGTCTGTTTGGATCGCCTGTTACATCAACGTACACCAATTCTTATGGAAGTTATACATCTTTACCGGTAAAAATATTTGAAAAAAATTATACAGCAGAACAGAACGATTCCATCATAAAAGTTGCATATGATATTTGGGAAGAGGATAGTTGGTTTTTAAGTGTGCTGGGATTAGGTGTTGGCTGTGGTACGGATGATGAATACAATGCAACGGATGCAGGAGGTTCCTGGTATTGTAACCTGACTTCATTACAGGATGATGATGCACATGTTACAACTTTACCGGGAAATAATTATGCTAATATTCCAACTGCAGGGTTTAGAATTAACTGGAGAAATGGTGCACCTTATGAAGCACCTTCTAATATTTGGAATTATCTGGATGTCCCTGTTTTATCTAATGGTGGCAGCGGATCGTCACAATATGATAACTACTTTTTTAGGTTAAGATATAAATGGACAATGGCAAACCCAAGTCCTGTTTCTGTTGATCAGCCAGATGATCTCACGCTTTGCGGTACAACACCGGTAACATATACCGCCACTGCTACTCAGGCTACATACTATCAATGGCAGGTAGCCAATCAGTCAAGTGGCCCGGGTGGGGCAATTTGCCCACTCAGCCCGACATGGACTAATGTAATAACTGGTGGTAATTGCAGCACATATACACCTCCAGCTACTTCGGGTACAAGAGTTTACAGAGTAATAGCATACAACAGAACCGGACCAGGTAGTATGGGGGCAACTGGAGCAAAATATGATTCTGTGATTTCTGTTTGTAAGAGACTGACTTATCTACCAGTCGCAGTTAATGCGTCACCGATTGTTTCTGCTGCTTGCGGTGCTTCCACTTTTGAAAATACACCAACATTGTTTAGCGCTACCTTAGCTCCGGATATAAATGCAATTGGTGGAAATGTAACCTATCAATGGTCAACAACACCTGCGACTGCTGTAATTGCAAATCCAACATCAACATCAACAAATATCACATTCCCTACTGCTGGAATCTATACAGTCACATTAACTCATATTAACGCAACGTGTGGTAATACCACATCAACTTGCACGGTTAATGTATCAACAAGTTCTTGTAACTATATCTATGTATCATCAACTGGATCCGATGCAAATACCGGTACCGAAACATCTCCGAAGCTGACATTACAAGGCGCTTTGTCTTTAGCAGGAACTACGGGATTAACTCACATAAGAGTTGCAAGCGGAATTTATAATACAAGTGCTGTCATTAATCTATTATCTAACGTTTTGATTGAAGGTGGGTTTGATAATACCACCACCCCCTGGACAAAAAATGATAATAATGGTGCTGCTTTAACAATTATAAACTCCACCGCTACTGGAGGTGCAGGGAATACACAACACACCTGGGCTATAAATGCGAATGGGGTAAATGGTTGGAAGTTACAGGATTTAACTATTACTTCAGCAAATGCATCCGGATTAACCCCTGGGCTTTACGGAAAATCATCTTATGGAATTTATATAAATGGATGTAATAATTGGAATATTACCAGATGTAACATTTCCAGCGGGAATGCTACGTCAGGAGAAGGCAGGGCTGCAACTCCAGTAAATTATGATGGTGGTAATGGCGGAAATGCTACATCTAACGGAGGCACAGGTTCTCAACGAAATTGTGATTGCAATGTTTGTCCTTTTGGAAGTGGTTCTTGTAATAACCCTTCAGGAGGCGGTGGTGGAAATGGAGGTGCAGCAGGTACAGGTGCTTTGT
Organism: Chitinophagales bacterium; assembly: GCA_020848255.1. GTDB lineage: Bacteria > Bacteroidota > Bacteroidia > Chitinophagales > JADIYW01 > JADJSS01. The sequence goes on along the minus strand of JADLAJ010000023.1, from coordinate 17,000 downwards.
TTGGCGGGAGTAATGGCAGTTCAGGTACAAATGGAGGTGCAGGAGGTGCAGGTGGAAATCAATGCCAGAACGGAGGGGCGGGCAGCGGTGGTGCAACTGGAGGGGCTCAGGCATGTGGTGGATGTAATGACAAGGGTGGTGGTGGTGGTAATGGTGCAGGTAACGCTGCAGGTATAAGACCTACGGCCGGCGTATCTGGTACAACTCCAGTGACAGCCGCTTTTCTAAGTGGTTATTATTTACCCCAATCAGGTACTAATGGTACCGGTGGAGTTGGAGGTGCACGCGGTGAAGGCGGAGGTGGCGGAGGTGGCACTGAAGAAATATGCGTTAGGGGGTGCGGATTTATTTGTACTTGTACAAAAACAGGTGATTCCGGTGCGGGCGGCGGCGGCGGCGGCGGTTCTGGCGGCGGCGGCGGCGGTGGTGCTGGCGGCAAAGGTGGTGGCGCATCTTTTGCAGTATATATTTATAATAATGGCGCAACTTCTGCTATTGCTGACTGCCAGTTAAATACAGGTGTCGCAGGTATTGGAGGAACAGGAGGAACAGGAGGGACAGGTGGTTCCGGTTCTAATGGTGGAAATGGCGGTGCAGGTCAGCAATGTCAGAATCAAAATGGATCCAGCACTTGTGCAAACACAGGTGGATGTGGTGGAAATGGTGGCCGTGGGCAAGATGGTGCGAATGGTGGTGTTGGTGGAAATGGTAGAGCCGGAGATAGATTTGCCGTCGGAAATGTTTCGGCTGCTAATGTGTATTCTACAGTGAATGAACCATCAAAAATTGGTTCAACTTCTTACATAGTAAACTCATCTGCAAACGGTGGCTCCATTCCATATAATACTGTCAGTGCGCAGTATTACCTGGGGTGCATTAATTCTTCGATACCTATGAATAAGGGGGGATTGGGAAATTGGTCTTCTTTTGATATCGGAGGTGCAATAGTAAGTGATATAGCCCCCAATACATCCAGCTGGACAATGGCATCTGCTACACCTGATATTTTTTACTCATCCGGAATTTCTGGTTTTGATGCAAAAGATATAATAGTTCCCGCAGGAACTACTTTCAGAGATATGATATACATTAAACCTAATTCAAGATCTCTTCCGGATATAAATTTAACCAAACATCGAATTTGTAACAATGAGACAGTAACGATGTCTATAATATCTAATAACCCGAACTTGGATGCTACAGGTACTGCAGCTGATATTGAGTGGAGATGGAGAAAATATAAAGATGGTACAGTTCGTACATCTCCAGTTCCTGCCTGGGTATCAGGAACGGGAACTACTCCTGCAGCTGTAACTTTATCGAATTCAACAACAGATACTGTCACGTATTTATTTGCAACCAGAGTAAATGATAAATGTTGTGGTTGGTCTATATGGCAATATGATTCGGTTGTTGTATTTCCAGATTTAACACCATCAACAGCCTGGACATCTTGTGGTGCTGTGAATGGTGCAAATGTTTGTGCAGCCAGTCCGGTTAATTTATGTGTGAATAATCCAACAGGACACACAGTACTTAGTTTTGCCGAAATACAATACAGAGTCTCAATTGATGGTGGTACAACCTGGACAGCGTGGTCCGCTATAAATCCATCAAACATTACAAAGGTTGTTGGTACTACAATAGTTCAAACACGGCATACACTGAAAAATACCATTTCAACATCCGGACTGAGTAATTGCAGTATTCAAAATTATCCGACAGATTTTGTTTGGATTATAAATGAAGATGTCGCAGCAGATGCAAACCTTGTAGATATCGTTAGATGTGGAAACCCTAATGCAAGTGCAACGCTTGTGGCGGCAACTCCACTTACAGGCTCCGGTTCATGGTCAACAATTACTGCGCCTTCAGGTGTATCAACAATTCCAAGCCCTTTGCCGGATGCTTCTACAACCCTAGTTATAAATAATATTGCTTGGGGAAATTCTCTAACTTACAGATGGACTGTAACAAATGGTGCATGTTCTTCCTTTGATGATGTGACGTTTGCTATTGCACCCACTAATATAAATAACATAACTCAGGATACTTTAAATTGTTATACTTGTCCTTTGGTGGATGGAAATACATATACTTATTTTGATGTTACAGGTAAGATAGTTTGTAAAATTGAAGATCTCACCGGAGCCATCTATTCAACAAACTCATTAGGTAATACAGAGGTTTGTATAAGAAGACCAACACCAGCAAATGGCTTAATTGTTCCTGCAGTTAATACTCATGGATATTCTGATAAGCAACCTTATTTAAAAAGGTTTTTTTCCATATCTCCTGCAGATGCTAACATATTTGCTAAAGTGACTTTATATTATACAGAAGCGGAAAGAGCTGATTTGGAAACATATGCTGCCGGAACACCTTATGCGTTTAACGGTACAACAGGCTTGCAGGTTTCTAAGTTTCCAGGTGGTGGTGGATTGGTGTTTTCCGGACCCAATAATGATCCAAACGGCAACTTAACATCCGGAGGAGAGATGATTGTAGATAATGGATACTCCGGTACACACCCGAACTGGCAGGCGCCTGTTTTTGCCCCTTATGCAGGAACTGAGCATGAAGTGTCTTTTATTGTTGATCAGTTTTCTACATTCTATATTCATCCGGTTCGGTTCCCGTATGAGGTTTTACCACTAGAACTGGTTTCTTTTACGGGTATCAATATTGGTGACAGAAACAGATTAGACTGGGTAACTGCTTCCGAAGTAAATTCGAAAATGTTTATAGTTGAAAAAAGCTTAGATGGAGTTGGTAACTGGTTTTATGTTGGAGAATTACCTGCTGCAGGAAATTCAAACTCTACGAAGTCTTACAGCTTGTTTGACTTACATCCTGTTGTGGGAAATAATTATTACAGATTAAAAATGATAGACTTAGATGAAACATTTGAGTATTCCAATACATTAAAAATTGTGGTAAGATCTCTTAATATCACAAATGATATCATTGCTTCTTATCCCAACCCAACTAAAGGAGAATATACTATTGTTATCACTTCATCTTCAGATTATAATGCTTCATTTAACGTCTATGATATTTTAGGGAAGATAGTTTATAATGAAATTAGTGCAATTTCTGAAGGTATAAATACAAAGTTATTCAATTTTAAAAATTTAGCTAATGCTTCATATGTAATAGAAATGGTAGACAACACAGGTGTAAAACATAAATTGAAATTTATAAAACAATAGCGATATATCCACAGGTACTATAATTTGTAAAACCATGAATAAAGTTTTGTTATCTACTTTTGTGTTTCTATCGGCCTTGCAATTTACTATTGCGCAAAATAATTTTAAAAATAAGATTGATACAGCAATTGGAAAGGCATTTAAATACATTGAAAATGAAAAGTACAATTTCAGTAAAGATATTTTCTTTCAGTATTTATATATGCTTAAGAATAACAATTTAAATTCAGATACGGATATAGACAGATATGCATCAACGTTAGATAGCTTAGATTATAAAGAGTTTTATGCATTATATGATATAATAAAAACCGGAAATACTAAAGACAGAGATTGTTTGTATAGTGATTCCATACCATTTATGAATTTGTTTTACCAGGTGATGTTTATAAAAACAGATTCCTTAAGTAAAGATTTTTTTAGTTCTCTTGAAAAGGTATCTAAAGAAGGTGATTATCATTTAACACATTGTTATCTAAGCTTGACAGAGTTAAAAAAAAACACAAAATACTTAAATAAGAATCAGATAAAATCACTTTATTTTCATCACAATATACTCGAAAAAAAAATATATAATGAAATCATACTAAAACTACCATGGGATTTCACAAATAGCGATATCAAAACGGAAGCAATTGATTTACTGCTGATGAATAAGAGGTCAGATCTGATAAAATCAACAGAAATCCAAAAAATTCTAAGCTCGCAACGCAAGGAGGGATATTGGTTTATAATTGATAATAATATTGAGAATTCAGATAAAACAATTGCAAGTGACGAGAGATACAAAGAAGCGCTGAAAGAAAATTTTGAATTTGCAAAAGAGCATATCTCTTTATTGGTTATTGATTTATTACTGAACTATAAAATGCAAAAATAATTTTTGCAAATAAATTATAATTTTTATCTTTATTCTATGAAATTCATTATTCGCTTCCTTATAAAAATAGCCACTGTAATTGGCTTATCTTATTTGTTACCCGCAGTGTGGTCAGGTTTCAGCAACCCGATTGTAAACTCACCTTTAGATGCCGTGAAAGTAGCCTTGGTGCTCACACTGCTAAATACCTTCATAAAACCAATCATTAAGATATTCGCTTTGCCAATTACCTGTATTACTTTGGGTTTATTCTCCCTTGTAATCAGCGCAGCAATGGTAGTTTTAACGGATAATATGCTGGATGGTTTTCAGGTAGGTGGCTGGTTAGCTGCGTTGATATTCAGTTTATCCTTCTCCTTCATCAGTGCTACTGTTGAAAAATTTATAGTTGACGAAGATAAATAAGGACAAATAGTCTGTTTTTATATTTTTTTCTGTCATTCTTTCTTTTTTTGAAAGAAAAATCTATCTTTTTGTCATTCGCATAGTTTTTGCTATTGTATAGTATATCAATAAAAAATACTATGAATCCAAATAACTATACTATCAAATCACAGGAAGCGATTGCCGCTGCACAGCAACTGTCATTCGATTTTAAACACTCCTCTCTGGATACTTTCCATTTGCTGAAAGCAATACTGGATACTGATCAGGATGTGACGCCATTCCTCTTTAAAAAGGTAAATGCTGATTTGTCAAAAATTAAATCAGAATTAGATGCGCTGCTGAAAAAACAACCCACCGTTTCCGGCGACAGTATGCAGTATCCCACACAGGCATTATCACAAACGTTGCTGAAAGCAAATTCGTACCTTAAAGAATTTAACGATGAATACGTTTCCATAGAACATTTGTTGTTAGCTTTATTAAGCGCAAAAGATGCAACAGCTGATTTGCTCAAAAATAATAATATCACCGAAGTAAATTTAAAACAAGCTATTAAGGAACTCAGAAAAGGACAAACCGTGAATAACCCAAGTGCAGATACTACTTATAATTCGCTGGATAAATATGCCAAGAACCTGAATGAATTGGCGCAATCCAATAAACTAGATCCGGTTATTGGTCGCGATGAAGAAATCCGACGTGTGTTACACATCCTTTCACGAAGAACGAAGAATAATCCGATTCTGGTAGGTGAACCCGGCGTTGGTAAAACTGCCATCGCGGAAGGTATTGCACATAGAATTATTTCGGGAGATATTCCTGAAAATTTAAAATCAAAAATTATTTATTCCCTGGATATGGGTGCATTGATTGCAGGTGCCAAATATAAAGGTGAGTTTGAAGAACGTTTGAAAGCCGTTATCAAAGAAGTAACTTCATCCGACGGTCAAATCATTTTGTTTATTGATGAAATTCATACATTAGTAGGTGCTGGTGGTGGTGGTGATGGCGCTATGGATGCTGCCAATATTCTGAAACCTGCACTGGCACGTGGTGAACTGCGTGCAATCGGTGCAACCACATTAAGCGAATATCAGAAATATTTTGAGAAAGATAAAGCGCTGGAACGTCGTTTCCAGAAAGTAATGGTGAATGAGCCAAGTGTAGAAGATACGGTTTCTATTTTACGTGGCTTGAAAGAACGTTATGAAACACATCATAAAGTAACGATAAAAGACGAAGCGATTATCGCTGCTGCCGAATTATCCAGCAGGTATATCACGAATCGTTTTTTACCGGATAAAGCGATTGACTTAATTGATGAAGCAGCGGCAAAACTGCGCCTGGAAATGGATTCCGTTCCGGAAGAACTCGATGAACTCGACAGAAAAATCCGACAGCTGGAAATCGAGCGCGAAGCCATCAAACGTGAAAATGATGAAGTGAAAGTGAAAGACTTGTCAGAGACGATTGCAGATTTATCCGAAAAGAGAAATGCCATGAAAGCAAAATGGCAGAGCGAAAAAACAATCGTCGACAGAATTTCTGCGGAAAAAGAAGCGATAGAAAATTTAAAGTCGGAAGCGGAAAAATCCGAACGAAATGGTGATTATGCAAAAGTAGCAGAAATCAGATATGGTAAAATAAAAGAAGCGGAACAAAAATTAATAACGTTTGAAAAAGAGTTAGATGATATAAAGAAAGGCAGCCGCTTGATGAAAGAAGAAGTCACCGGCGACGATATTGCCGAAGTGGTTTCTAAGTGGACAGGTATTCCGGTAAATAAAATGCTGCAGGCGGAACGGGAAAAATTACTGAAGCTGGAAGATTACCTGCATGCAAGAGTTATCGGGCAAGATGAGGCGATTATTGCCGTATCCGATGCGATTCGCAGAAGCCGTGCCGGTTTGCAGGATCCCAAAAAACCTTTAGGTTCGTTCCTGTTTATCGGTACTACCGGAGTTGGTAAAACAGAACTTGCAAAAGCGTTGGCGGAATTACTTTTCGATGATGAAAAAGCAATGGTGCGTATCGATATGAGTGAGTATATGGAAAAACATTCCGTATCGCGTTTAATTGGTTCTCCTCCGGGATATGTGGGCTATGATGAAGGCGGACAATTAACGGAAGCCGTTCGCAACCATCCTTACTCCGTTGTATTGCTGGATGAAATTGAAAAAGCGCATCCGGATGTATTCAATGTATTGCTGCAGGTGCTGGAAGACGGCCGTTTGACGGATAATAAAGGCAGAGTCGTGGATTTTAAAAATACGATTATCATCATGACATCGAATATAGGCTCGCATTTAATTCAGCAAAATTTTGAGAATGTAAAAACAGACTCTGAAATTTTTACGGCAACCGAAACTTCTAAAGCACAGATTTTTGATGCGCTGAAACGTGTATTAAAACCGGAGTTTTTCAATCGTATTGATGAAGTGATTATGTTCAAACCTTTGTTGCAAGGCGATATCAGAGAGATTGTAAAAATACAATTGAACAATTTGAAAAAACAACTGGTAGATATGGACATAAATCTGGAATATACAGATGAGCTGGCAGATTATTTTGCAAAAGAAGGGTATGAGCCGCAATACGGTGCGCGTCCGCTGAAACGTTTAATCAATAAAGAACTCATCAACGAATTATCAAAAATGATTCTGGCGGATAAAATTGACAAGAATAAAAATGTCATTGCCGACAGTTTCAATGGTCAGATTGTATTTAGAAATGAATAAAGCCATATAATAAAAGGTTCTCCATTGGAGAACCTTTTTATTTTAAAAAAACTCAATTAACTAGTTGTAAAACAATTGCTCAATGCTGTCAATGTCTATTTTGGAAACACCTTTAGCGTTGCTGATGCCGGTGCCTGGTTTGATAACATTGCCTTTGGCATCATAGCCGCCTCTGGTGTACGCCGTTACCACGCCTTCTGTTACAGCTCCGGAATGTTCCACTATTTTTACTTTAATTTCTTTCCCGTTCAGGATGCTCAGTTTTGCTCCAAACAGGTATTTATTTTTTGTTTCGTTCATCGTGCATATTTTTTTGTGAGTAATACCTCTTAGAAAAAAGGTTATTTCTCTAAGATACAAAAATTTATTGGGTTTTCCTACAAATATTGAATCATCTCTAAAATCTAATAAATGCAGTTTTGATAACAAAAAGTGAGATTTAGTGATGTATTTACAACTTTACTCAAAATTAATGTTGTTATTCACTTAAAAGAATGTAATTTTGCAACACATCGCGGGATGGAGCAGTTGGTAGCTCGTCGGGCTCATAACCCGAAGGTCATAGGTTCGAGTCCTGTTCCCGCTACAAAACAAAAAAAAGGTTTCTATATTAGAAACCTTTTTTATTTTTATCAGGTTCTATGCTCGTATTGTAAATTTAGATGTATATATTTATTATTATTATAATTACTTATTTATCAAAGTGTTCATAAATATTTCACATTTTCTTTTTGGCTTCCAAGTGTGATAAAGCTAAGGTGTTAATCTTTAATACACCGGACAGATGCGCCCAATGTTTTAAATTCATACGCTATGTCCAGAATTGCATCATAATAGTTTACATCCCGTAAAAGTCCTTGTAAAGGATAACTCTCCTTGCTCCAAAAACCTGCGTAGGTGTCACCGCCGTAAAAAGTGCCAGATTCAGTGCGTTGTCCACTTGGTAACGCTGTAAAATAGCTACTGTTGGTATTGGTTTGTCCCGGATAATATTGCCATAAGTTACCAGCTTTCATTTTTTTACCGGCAGAACTTATTCCACCGAGATAATCACTTAGTATAATCCATTCATCTTTAGATGGTACATGCCAGCCTTCTGGTGCCAGCTTGCCTGTAGAAACTGCGTAAAAATTATATAATTTACCGATGGAAAGGTTGTTCGCAGGATTTTCATCGTAATAACACCATGCTCCGGTCGAATCCATTGATCTGTTTTTCCAGGTAAGTAAGTCTTGCGCTTCCAGAATTACAGTGCCGTCGTTATAATGAGTGGTTTTCAGGTTTTCCTGCATCCATACCTGTGTGCCAATAACTACTGTAGTATATACATTCCCGTCTATATCTGTTACTGTTCCCAGTATTGGCAAGGTCTGGAAAGAAATTTCATTACTGTAAGTAGTGCCTAGGCTGTTGGTAGCATACGTGCGTACGTAATAAACGGTATGCCTGCTGAGTCCGGTCATATGTAAAATAAAAATATTGTCGGTAGCAATAGCACTTATAACGTTGTCGGCTGTAGTTGGATTAGGATGTGTACTCCAGCATACTCCCTGGGATGTTATTGAAGTGCCACCATCCGGACCAACATGGATTTCAATTTCGGCAGAGCTATCCGTAATATTTAAAATATTAGCGGTACTGATACTATGGACACCAGGCAACGAAGTATTTTTTTTACAGGAACTTAAAAAAATAAATCCTGATAAAATAAATAAGCATAAAGAGCTTTTGCGAAATACATTTTTAAATAAAGACATAATTAAAGATACATATTTTATATTGTTTTACAAATATATTGTTTGTATTGCTAGCTTATACAAACTGATTTAATTAGTGTAATACACCAAATAGTAATCTTTTGAAATTTGAAAGTCACAACCCTAAGCTTTTACAGATAAAAGCAAAACTCCTATTTTTTTACTTTCAAGTCAACCCTTTTAGCCATAAACAGGCTACTGGCAGCTTGGCATCAAAAAAGTAATAATTTATAAAAATGTTGCTTGTTAATACTACTTTTGTGCGATGTTCCTATAAAAAGTCACTCTATTTTAAATCCTTTCTTTTAAATTTTGCTTTATATTTATTAAATTTATTTCGAGTATATGTTTAAGGATTTTCTTTAGTAAACATTTAGACCACCTACCATGAGCCATAAAGCAGGATATGTCAATATTTTAGGAAAACCCAACGTTGGGAAATCTACCCTTATGAATGCCCTCGTAGGCGAGCGCGTTTCCATTATCACATCCAAAGCACAAACCACGCGCCACCGTATTCTCGGTATTGTGAACGGGGATGATTTTCAGATTATCTTTTCCGATTTGCCGGGTATCATCAAACCTGCATATAAAATGCAGGAATCCATGATGGATTTTGTGCGCACCTCACTGGAGGATGCGGATACTTTCATTTTTATGGTACAGATTGGCGATAAGCCTGAAAACCAGCCGGATGAATACAACAAGATAAAGAACATGAAAGTACCGGTTGTGCTTTTGCTGAATAAAATGGATATTGCAGAACACGATGAAGTGGAACAGCAGCGACTGATTTGGCAAGAAGATTTTCCGCAGGCGAAGGTGATTCCGTTTTCTGCTAAGTTTAACTGGAACCTGGAAACCTTAATGGCGGATTTAATAAGCTATTTGCCGGAAAGTGAACCTTACTTTGGAAAAGACGACTGGACTGACCGTCCGGAACGCTTCTTTGTAACGGAAGTAATTCGCGAAAAAATTCTGATGAACTACAAACAGGAAATTCCGTACAGTTGCGAAGTAGTTTGCTCTTATTTTATGGAAGACGGCGATATTATTAAGATTTCCGTAGAAATATATGTAGAACGCGAAAGCCAAAAACCAATTCTCATTGGCAAAAATGGCGAGATGCTGAAAAAAGTGGGTACTCAAGCCCGTTTAGATCTTGAAAAGTTTTTTGGCAAAAAAATATTTCTCGAAACGCATGTGCGCGTATCCGACAACTGGCGTAATAATGAAAGTATGCTTCGAAAGTTTGGATACAGAGATTATTGACTAGCATTATTTTTCTTTATAGAAAATAAAACGCTTGCATGTTTTTAAACTATTGGTTGTCAACAATTAAGTACTTTCGGTTCCCTTTTTAAAACACCAATACTTTATTTTACTTTAGCATCATTAGTGCTGTCTTCCTTAAAATCCAAACTAATAGAATTAATGCAATAACGTAATCCTGTTTTGTCTCTTGGGCCATCTTCAAAAACGTGTCCCAAATGGGATTTGCATTTTTTACACACTACTTCAACGCGCGACATTCCGTAACTGTTGTCTATGCGGTTTTCTACTGCTGTATTGCCGGCATTATCGTAAAAGGCAGGCCATCCACAGCCGCTGTGGTATTTTGTTTCAGAAGTAAATAATAGGTTGCCACAGGCTTTACAGTAATAGTTACCATCCGCTTTTAAATCGGTGTATTTTCCGGTAAAAGGTCTTTCAGTACCTGCTTCCCGCAGTACGTTATATTCTTCGTCGCTTAAAACTTTTTTCCATTCTTCTTCGGATTTGATAACGGTGGTGGTATCCATACTTGTTTTCTTTTTTGGTGTTTCGGTAATTTGTTTACTCGCCGCATTTTTAGTGCTCTGGCATTTAGAACTGACTAAGCTGAAGCTCAACAGCACCCATAAAATTAGATTTAATCTGTTCATGTTCATACAATTTAATAAACGATTTTCTGAATAAAAAGTTTTATATCTATATTCGTACCATGAAGTTGTTTCCTTACAAATACGGGTTTCTCTTAACATTTCTTCTGATTTCCCTGCTGTCATTCGGGTATGATAAAGATTTGAAAGTGCCTGCATTAACGTCTACATCTAAAATCAGTTTGCTGACGATTGGCCGCGCCGACCATGAAATTTACCAGAATTTCGGGCATACCGCCATTCGTATAAAAGATTCTATTCTTGGTTGGGATTTGGTGTATAATTACGGCACCTTCAATTTCGGGGAACCTGATTTTTTGATGAAATTTATAAGAGGTAAGTTATTGTATTACGAATCCATAGACAATTACAGAGACTTTGAACAAATGTACCGCGAAGAAAACCGCTGGATCCGGGAACAGGACTTGAATCTGACACAGGAGCAAAAACAATTATTATTTGAGCGCCTGACCATCAACGCCCGTGAGGAAAACAAATACTACAAGTATGATTTCTTATTTGATAATTGCTCCACGCGTCCGCGAAATATTGTGTTGTCTTTGTTTAAAACCATACAATTTAAGAAGGATGCGGATGATGAGGCTTCTTTCCGTCTGTTAATCGACAGAAACGTCACGAATGAATGGCTGGATTTAGGCATGGATATTTTAATCGGAATTCCAACGGATAAAAAGGCCGGCAACGGACGTACTTTTTTACCGGATGAGCTGATGCAATTATGTGACAGTGCTACTGTAGACGGAAAGTATTTGGTGAGTGGTAATAATTTAATTCTGGATACGGTTCCGGAGTACAATGCAAAAAACTGGTTGACGCCTGGGTTGGTTTTCTGGATATTATTTTTTGTGGTGTTGATGCTGCAGATTAAATGGGCAGTATTTTCCAGATTCAAAATTATACCCATCGTTTATTTTTCTATTTTAGGATTATTTGGCTGGTTGTTTCTGTTTATGTGGTTTGGTACAGATCATCTTTCTACCAAATGGAATTTAAATATTTTATGGGCAATGCCCTTGAATATTCCATTCTTCTTTTTTGCCGGGAAACAACAATTGCCCAAATTCATATTAACGTTTATAAAAATTTACAGAATTCTGTTAATCTGTCTGCTGGCTGGTTGGTGGTTAAATCCGCAAACCTATCATAGCGCGGTTATTCCATTAATACTTATTGGAATATTATTTACGTCCATCTTTTTACCGGTACCGACAAAAGAAGACTTTAAGAAGCGTTTGTTCGGGTAATCTAAACTTATTCCGTTACCATTCTCAATAGCCCGTTTTTTGTCCCAATCAAGATGGATTTGTTTGGTCCGAAGGTAAAATTGCTTTTGAAGTTGCCGATATTGGTTTTGCCGGTGTTTTTAAAATCGGGTGTCAGTGAAAATTGCAAAGGAAATCCGGTATCTGTTTTATCCAGTCTGATGGCGCTTAACTGCCATTGACCTAAATTATTGTGGTATATGTATACTTTATGATCGGGAATGGAAATTTTAGGTGCAGCTGTGTTTGTTATAGTGTTTACCTGATTTTTATTCCAGTTGTAATCTACTGTCCATTTTCCGCTTGTTGAACAGTTGAATTTCATGATGCCATTTGCCGGATAAGCTAATGCATCTGATTTTAAACTGTTGCTGTTGCCAAAGGTATTGCCCGCTATGATTGTATTTTCTGAATATGCAATGGCATTTTCACAGGCGCTTCCAATATTGTATTCAAAAAGAGGAAATTTGAATTTTAAATGGCCTGTTTTGGCATCAAGTATAAGTATGTTGATTTGAGGAAATGCATTGTCACAAAATACCACTTCCTCTTTGTCTGAAATATAAGCCGGTGTGGTGGCAGAAGCAGCAACTTTTTGAGCATCCGTTTTTAAATAACTATTCTCATAAGGAACTGACCATTTCATTTCAATAGTGTTGTTTTTTACATTGTAAGATAATTTATGAATTCCAGTGTTGGTGCTTACGAACACGCTGTTGCCATCTGCAGAAGTAATACCGTTATGTAGTGTCTGAAATGATTTTAATTTAAATCCGAAATAATCACTAAGCTTGTTTTGCTTTTTAGTATTCGGAGGATCTAACTGCAGTGATACATATTGCCACAATGCTTCAGGATTTTCATACACTTTGTTGGAGTCCAGCAATGCCTCTTTACTTCTGAGGATTTTAGAATAGGTATTATATCGGGAGGCACTCAGGTACTGATTTGCAAATGCTTCAGGATGTTTGTATACCTGTTTCTGAAAATTGACAGTGTCCTGAGTTTCAGTGTCTATTGTATTCTTTAGGTTTTGATAAAGCAGTTCTTTATAGTTGCGTTGCATATCTGAAAAACGGCTAAGGTCTTTGTTGAAATTGTATAATATCACCTGATCTGCGTAAGTGCTTGTTTTATTTAAAACGGTAATCGGCAATACACCGCAAATTCCTTTAATGAAATTGAACCAGATATTTCCGGTATTATCTATATGAGTGTATTGTATCTGCAGGTTACTTTTTAATGCATTGTTTTCGAAATATCGTACACTGATAGCAGACCTGTCGGCAACCCATTTCTTCTCGTCATTTTTAACAGGAGTTATAATCCAGATACCGGGCAATGCATTTTTTTTCTTTTTCCAGACCAAAATACCTTCTTTGCTAACACTTTCAGTCATCTTTTGTACAGGGATAAGAATTTGCCCGGTTGATTTATTTATTGAAAAGATATCTTTCTGAGTTGTCAATAAAGCTGTAGCTACCGGCACGTTTATAGCTGAATTAATGCGCATCGGGTTACTGCTGATATCTATTAATAGCAAGGTGGCTTTCTTTTTTGAATAGGCAATAGTCACAGCTGTGCTGCTGTCAATAAATGCAATTTCTGTAAAATAAACTTTTTCAGGGGTATTTTTTTTAGTGATACCTGACAGTAATTCAAATACTGCACCTTTATCTGTTGGTCCATTCAGTAGTGTAGCATTAGAAGCATAACTGTTTTCAAATGCACCTGTTGCCAATGTTGAATAATCTGTTACAGATGTTTTTTTCTTGATAGAGATGGATTCATTATTTTTTGCAAAGAAAGAGGTGTAGTTCAGTTTTTCTGTTTTAGCAGGATTTAACTTTATAGAGACACCGGATAATAATGCGGAAGTAAGATTATCATAATAAGTTACAGATAATGTTTCAGATGCTGCCGTTGTGTTCTTAATGTCTTTAGAAAATAATCGGGCGGTGAAATGAAAACAGATGGATAAAATTAGAATAGAGCGTAAGTAATACATTGGGGTATGATTTTATAATGAAAATTGACTCTCCCAAAATACAAGTAATTATTTATATGAGAAAATAGTGTGGAAAAATTTATATGATGATTCCTAAAAATCAGCACTCAGCAACAACTCCAAATCCGTAAATTTTAAATCAAATTTTTGTGCGATAAATTCTTTCGTCAGCGCGCCTTTATATAAATAAGCACCTTTGCGTAAACCATCATCGTATTTCAGTAAGTTTTCTATACTGCCGGAATCAGCGGCATTCTTTAAGATAGGAGCTAAAATATTACTTAACGCATAACTTGCCGTCCTGGAAACGTTGGAAGCAATATTGGGAACGCAGTAATGAATGACGCCATGTTTTGTGTATACCGGTTCATTGTGATTGGTAACAACAGAGGTTTCAAAACATCCGCCCTGATCGATGGAAACATCAATAATGACGGAGTCTTTCTTCATGGAACGCACCATATCTTCCGTCACCACACGCGGTGTCTTTCCGTTTTTAGGTTTCAAAGCACCAATTACTACATGCGCCCGGGAAATATTTTTCGCAAGGTTGATCGGATCGATTACTGAAGTGTAAATTTTATTTCCCAAATCATTTTGCAGCCGTGATAAGCGGTAAATATTATCATCAAACACCTGTACGGAAGCGCCCAATGCCAGTGCAGATTTAGCCGCTGCTTCGCCCACCGTTCCGGCGCCGATAATCATGACCTTGGCTGGCGGCTGACCGGCAATACCACCTAATAAAATTCCCTTTCCGTACTCATTACTCAAATAGCGGGCAGCCGTTGTGATGGCGTAATTTCCGGCTATCTCGCTCATACTGCGCATAAAGGGATAAGTACCGTAATCACCTTTCACATATTCAAAAGCAATCGCGGTAATGCGTTTCTCCATCATGCACTTCACCATGTTTTTTGTTTGGTTAGGCAACAAAATGGGAGAGAAGATAATCTGATTGCTGTGCAGCAGGCTGATTTCACCCTGATTAATCGGTCCGGACTTCAGAATGGTATCGGCTTTAAAAACATCTTCTTTGGTAAATACCACATCGGCACCTGCATTCATATACTCTTCATTCGAGAAATTAGAATTCTCGCCCGCGTCTTTTTCTATGGTAATTCTGAAACCGTAATTTACTAATGCTGCAACGGAGTTGGGGGTCAGCGGAATTCTTTTTTCCTGATAGTCGGTTTCTTTCGGGATGCCGATAAATAAAGATTTCCTGCTGTTGCCGATTTCTGCCAGCACTTCTTTGGTGTATAAAGAATATTCTGATTTTATTTTACCTAACATGGATTCCATAGCTTAATATTGAGTGTTTTGAAGATTGTATTAAGTGTTTAGGTTGAACTTAATACAATAGTTCTGTCTTCCTCAAATTTACTAATTTTTATCTTAATATGTTTGTCGGGCAATATACTTTCAAAATTATCCGGCCATTCAATAAAACATAAATCTCCTGAGTACAGATATTCTTCCAGGCCAATATTTAAGGCTTCATCTATTGATTTCAGCCGATATAAATCAATGTGATAAATGATGCCATTGGGATGATGATACTCATTAATAATAGGATAGGTTGGAGAAGAAATGGTGTCCGTTACCTGAAGTTTTTCGCAAATGAGTTTAATTAAGGTGGTTTTGCCGGCACCTAAATTTCCGTAAAAACAAAAGACAGTATTTTTTTCAGAAAGCAGAATGATTTCATCTGCAACAGCATTTAATTCTTGAATTGAATTAACAGTAAAATTCATCTTGCATAAATCATTTTAATCTTAACAATCATCTAAATCTGTGTGCTATTTGCTTTCAAAAACGGCCACGGGAACAATCATTTCTTCGATAGAAACGCCGCCATGCTGGAAGGTATTTCTGTAATAATTGACAAAGTGATTGTAATTATTCGGATAACAGAAATAGTAATCTTCTTTGGCAAAAACATAAGATGAACTTAAATTAGATTTTGGCAGCAAAGCTTCTTCCGGATTTTTTATAAAGAAAACTTCTTTCTCGTTGAAATTCAGATTTTTGCCCGTTTTGTAACGCAGATTAGTGGTGGTTGCTTTATCACCAATGATTTTAGATGGGTTCTGTACACGCACCGTTCCGTGGTCTGAAGTAATTACAATTCTTACCTTTCTGTCTTTTAATTTTTGCAATGCATTTAACAGCGGAGAATGGTCGAACCAGGAAAGTGTTAATGAACGATAGGCTGCTTCATCGCTGGCCAGCTCTTTCAGTACTTCCATTTCCGTTCGTGCATGCGACAACATATCTACGAAGTTGTAAACGATAACGTTGAAATCATTATTCATCAGATTCAGAATCGTATCTTCTAATTCTTTACCGCTTTTATGATTGGTAATTTTGGTATAACTCGTTTTTAAGTGGATGTTACTGCGTTTGAATTGTTCATTCAGGAAGAATTCTTCGTGCAGGTTTTTGCCGGCATTCTCATCGTCATAAAACCATTTTTCAGGATACTTTTTATCGATATCCAATGGCATTAAACCGGAGAAAATAGAATTACGGGAATATTGTGTGGTGGTGGGTAAAATACTATAGAAATGATCTTCGCTTACTTTTCGGAAATCTTCTTTTAATAAGGTTTCTATTACCCTGAAATGGTCGTAACGTAAATTGTCTACCAGCAGAAAAAATGTTGGAACGTCTTTCTGTATGGCTGGAATTACTTTGTCTTTGAATAGGGTGTAAGATAATGTCGGAGTACTTTCTTTTCCGGGCTCTTTCAGCCATCTCATATAGTTTTTAGAAATGAATTTGAAGAACTCCTTGTTCGCTTCTCCTTT
>JADLAJ010000022.1 GCA_020848255.1 Chitinophagales bacterium | reverse complement strand
TCAAAATTAAGAAATACCGAACGAAGTATTCTCAATTTATCGCCGAAGGAGATAAAATTATAAAAGAATTAATAGATAAAGGTATCGAAGTTGTAAACATTTATACAACTGACATTAATTCTTTTAACGGGAGACAAGTTAAAATAGTATCTGCAGAAGCATTAAATAAAGTAACTGCTCTGCAACATCATTACAATAGTCTTGCCATTTTTAAGATTCAGGATAATAAGTTTGAAATAAAATCTGATGAGTGGGTGGTTTTACTGGATGATATTCAGGACCCGGGAAACATGGGAACCATTATCCGTACCTGCGACTGGTTCGGGATTCAGAAAATTATTTGCTCGGATGGCTGTGTGGATGCTTACAATCCGAAAGTAGTACAGGCAAGTATGGCTTCTATCGGCAGTATTCAGATTCAGGAAGCAGATTTGGAAACGATTATTTCGGAAAGTAAATTACCGGTATATGGTGCTGTGCTGAACGGTAAAAATTACCACGAACAATCATTTGAAAAAAAAGGATTTATTTTAATCGGAAATGAAGGCCACGGAATCAATAAATCATTACAGGAAAAAATCACTTATCCGATTACCATTCCTAAAAAAGGCAAAGCAGAATCCTTAAATGCCGCGATTGCAACGGCGTTGATTCTGGATAAGTTATAAATTTTCACTTCGCCTTCGGAGTGTACAATTCAAACTCTCTGATTTTTCCAACGTTTGGTGCGTTACCATCTTCACGTTTTTCGTATGCAATATTATCCACGTGTCGCCATTTCCCTTTCTTCCATTCAAAACCTTCATAGGTGCCATCCGGAACGTAGTTGGCATAAAAGCCTTCCAGCGCATCACCATTCGGTGCTATATGGTCGTACATTACTTTTTTCTCATTCACATTCCAGTTTAAAGAAGCACTGGCTTCTTTAGAAAATTCCAGGATAAAGCGGTTCAATATTTTGCCGCCTTCCATTTGTATAATCGGTGCACCAAAACGTGGTTTGCCTTGCTTGTTAAAAGAAAATATTTCCATCACTTTTTTATTGCTCGACATATTATTGCCGTCCCAGCCAAATAAGGTATAATAAGTTTTCTTGCCGGCTTTCACCGTTTTAATACCATAATATAAACAGCCAATCCAGTTGTTATTATCTACATTGATATCTTCCTGATGGTCGGTAAATTCAGAGTAATCAATCAACGGAAACATTTTCAGCGTATCGCTTTTTACCTGAATAGTGCCGAAGAATTTATACATATCTTCGTTGCTACGCGTATACCAGGTGAAAATTTTAAACGAGCCGTCTTCCGGTATCATAACCTTCCATGGCAGCGAAGAATCCCAGGTATAGTAAAATGAATTTTTTACTTTCAGTGCTTTCGTCAGCGTTTTGATGATGCGGTAACTTGCAATCGTACGGTTGTCTTTTTCCTGACTGTTTATCAGCGTGTCACCGTACATACGGATAGTATCTTCATATAATTTTATCTGCTTGAAATCTTCAGGACTTATCTGATTTTGAGCTTTGGAAAGGAAAGAAATGAAGGTGAAAAGGACAGCGATATATGTTTTCATGCTTATTGTGTTCAAAATTAATACCAAAAATAAACGTTATTATGGTGAAAATAGTATTTAAGTTTTTTTCTTGGTATAAATCTTGTTAATAATATTCTAAAATTGAGGGATTTAACTATATTTCATACAGAATAATTTAAACGACACAAAGAATGAAGAAATTAATTTTCTTATTGACTTATTTTTTATTACTGAATACTTATTACTGTTCTGCTCAGGTTCAATGGGCCAGTAAGGTGATTGATTTTTCTTCGGAATATAAAGATGATTTTATTCGCGATAATTCCACCAGATGGAGTGCTTCACAAGTATTGGGTTATCCGAATACCACAAAATATGTTTCATCACAATTAGCTTGGACACCTAAAAATCAGGATAACTCTAAAGAATTTATCACAGTTGGATTTAATACACCACAAACTGTTCAGCAGGTTATTGTTGGTGAAAATGCCAATGCTGGTTCCATTACAGAAATTATTTTATATGATAATAACGGAAAAAAATATACGGTATATGAAAATGAACGTCCGACTCCTGTAGATAAATTATACGATGTATTAACTTACTTCAAAATAAAACCAACCTATAATATAGTAAAACTGAAATTAGTTATCAATACAAATGCGGTTTTTGGCAGACAGGAAATTGATTGTATCGGTATTTCATCAACAACAGCCCCATACAAGCAAAACATTAATGTCATAAAATACTCAGAAACGGTTGGACAGGCTGAAAATCTGGGACCAAATGTCAATTCCCAGTTTTACGACCATCTGCCATTGATTTCTCCTGATGGAAGTATGCTGTATTTTACGAGAAAGCTCACGGATGAAAACAATACAAAAGATTTTAATGATGATATTTATGTTGCTCCGGTAATGCCAACTGGTAAATTTGCGAAAGCAGAAAATATAGGACCGCCATTAAATACGTATGATAATAATTTTGTGTGCTTTATAAGCCGTGATAACAACAGATTATACGTAGCCAATAAGTATATCAAAAATACCTATAACTACGCTGGTTTGTCTGT
>JADLAJ010000021.1 GCA_020848255.1 Chitinophagales bacterium | reverse complement strand
CCATGTTCAGAGTATGAACACCAGCGAAACCGAAGAACGGAGTTCAGAGTGGTAGGCGGGAACATCAACGTGAAGTCGTTGGAGAGATTTGACATGCAGGTAGACCCTTGTAAAGTCTGTCCGTTTTAAAGAGATATAAACTGAATCAAAAGCCTTCCATTTTACGGAAGGCTTTTTTTATGCAAAAAATACAGTTTAATTTATGGAATTCGGCAGTTAAATGTATCTCAATAGACAGAAGATACTTTTATGCAGGAGCGATTGTTACACTTTATCTGGCAGAATAAATTATTCAACACAAAAGAATTAAAGACGCTAAATAGCAGCGATTTACAAATTCTTGATTTCGGAAAATATAATACAGACGGAGGTCCCGATTTCTGGAATGCAAAAATTAAAATTGATGATGTTATTCTGATTGGAAATATTGAATTGCATATTTATGCGTCCGACTGGAAGCTGCACAAACACGAACAGGATAAAAAATACAACAATGTAATTTTACATGTCGTTTTTTTTAATGATGAATCTGTTCTTAATCTTCCTACATTGGAGTTAAACGGACGCATTCCCGCTGTTTTATTAGATAAATATGAAGCCATGATGCTTTCTCAAAAAAAATTAATCTGTGAAAATTTATTCGATACCATTGATGAGTTTTCGCTTGAAAACTGGAAAGAAAGACTCGTAATAGAGCGTATGGAAAGAAAGTCAACAGAAATTTTAGATAATCTGAAATTAAATAATAACGATTGGGAACAAACGTGGTATCAGCTGCTGGGTAAATATTTCGGAAGCCATATCAATAAGGAACCATTTGAATTACTGACCCGTTTCTTAGATTACAAAATATTATTAAAGCACAAAGAAGATCTTTTTCAGCTGGAAGCCTTGCTGTTTGGTGTTGCTGGGTTTTTAAATAAAGATTTTGTCGAAATATATCCAAGAGAACTTAAACAGGAGTATGAGTTTCTGAAGCATAAATACGACTTGAAGCAAATACAGGAACACCACTGGCAATTTCTGCGCATGCGGCCGGTTGCATTCCCAACTATACGTATTGCCTGGTTCGCAAAAGTAATACAGCAAATGCCTTTACTAAGTACAATTTTGGGGTCGAGTGAAGAATATGCTTTTTTGGAAAATATTGAAGTATCTGAATACTGGAATGAACACTACGTATTTGATAAGTTAAGCAAGTATAAGACTAAAATTTTAGGGGATGATTTTAAGTCCATTCTGAAAGTTAATGTGTTTGCACCGGTTTTGTTTGCCTATGGAAAATTCATGAATGATGAAAATTATACGGATAAAGCATTTCAGTTGTTGTATCAAATAAATGGAGAAACGAACACGAAGACAAAAGTCTTCGAATCAACGAAATTAAAACATAAAAACGCATTTGATACACAGGCAATGATAGAATTATATGATAACTACTGTACTCGCAAACGATGCCTGGAGTGTGCCATCGGACATAAAATATTACGCACGAATAATCCAGAACTTATTGCAAATAATTTATAACTTTAAAACATGTTAGAAAAACCGTTCAGATTATTTCAATCCCGTTCATTACGCGATGTAATCGAAATGAGTGTATACGGCGTTTGTTCATACCTTGGCAGAAAATTATCCATGCCTTCCAAACGTGTGCGACTTTTCTTTATTTACACCTCTTTCATTGCATTAGGTTCGCCCATTATCATTTACCTCATTCTTACATTTATACTCAACATGCGTTACATGATCAATAATAAACGGAATCCGGTTTGGGATATTTAATAGAGTCGTGAGTTGTAAGTAATAAGCCGTAAGTAATGAAATCTGCTCCGCTTTCTGAAGAACAAATCATCAAAAAACTCGAATCGTTTTGTGCCTACCGAGAACGCTGTGAATCGGAAGTAAAACAAAAATTATATCAGTTAGCGGTAGATGTAAAAGAAACAGATTTCTATATTAACTATTTAAAAGAAAATAATTTCCTGAATGAAGACCGTTTTATCGCAGCATTTGCACGCGGGAAATTCAATATTAAAAGCTGGGGCAGACGAAAAATAATGCAGGAACTGCAGGTAAAAAGAATTGATTCAAAAAAGATACTGCAAAGTATAGAAAATATAGACGAAGGACAGTATTTTGTGCGCTTGCAGGATTTGCTGGAAAAGAAATTAAGAACAATAAAAGAAACTGACACTTTTAAAAAGAAACAAAAACTAATGCAATATGCTATGCAAAAGGGGTATGAAATGGAATTAATTAATGAAGCTCTGAAAGAAATAAATTTATAATAATGAACAGACAAACGTACACTGAAGGCTCGCCATGGGAACCCATCGTTGGTTATGCAAGAGCCGTTAAAATCGGAAATGTAATTGAAATATCCGGAACCACCGCCAGTGTAAACGGCGAAGTTGTAGGGAAGGGGGATGTATACGAGCAGACAAAATGCATTCTACAAAAATTCGAAAAAGTGCTAAACGAATTAGGCGCTTCTATGAAGGATGTGATTCGTACACGTATTTTTTGCACGGATATTTCACAATGGGAAGCCATCGGAAAAGCACACGGCGAATTCTTCGGAGAAATAAAACCCACCACCGGTATGTATCAGATTTCTAAACTGATTTCTGATGATTTGCTCGTGGAAATAGAGGCTACGGCGATTCTCAGCGAATAGTTGCATATTAAAGGATAGTTTTTTATCTTTATTGGCATGAAGAAGAACCTTACCTCCTTACTATTGCTGTTTTTTAGTTCAGTAATTATCATGTCTTGTCACGAAGGTGTTGGCTGCCCTGCCGACCAGTACAACGATTGGAAAAAAATTGAAGCGAACAGAAAACAACAATTAAAAAGTCCTAAAAATCCGAATAGCGGTAAGGGCAAAAAAGGATCCAACGTTGTTGGTAACGGTGTGGTGCCTAAATAAAATACATGCAGAAATATATTTTTCTCCTGTCACTTTTTTTGTTTGCCTGTAAAAAGGATGATAACGATCCAAGAATTCTAATACGGCAGCAACCTTCTAAAATTACAAAATATGTATACGATACAGCCATAAGCACTGAGAGTAAGGCTTTCGATATTTCATTGTATTATAATCTTGAAAAAGAACGATACGACAGTATTCGTTTCGGGCAAAGCAGGAGTTTTGTTTTTGATTATACCCGCTTCGCCTCCGACTATATTGCAAAGGCAGATTATTCCGATATTTCCAACGCATATGATCAGCTCTTTTTTGATATTCAAAATAATGTGCTGCAGAAATACACAACAACAGGTTCGCCTGCCACGGATTCCACTTTGCTACAATATGATTCCATCGGAAGAATAAATAAACTGCAATATTATACAGCAAGCTCTTTTTTAAATTTTACCATTAAATACAATTACAAATACGATACTATTTTTCAGTATAAAAGTTTTGAGAATGCAAGTTGCCAGACAACGGATACCATTCTTTTGAGCGGTAAAAGATTTAACAGTCAGCTTCCTTATTTATTATTGCTTAATTTCTACACTAAATGTAATGTATCCATTAGCACGGGATTGTTATATGCCTTACCTATCTCTACCTATAATTATTATATTCCGAGAAAAGTGATAAACGGAGAGGTGGTTGTGACTTATAGTTATACAGCAGATATCAAAGGCAGACTTGCGAGTTTGACCACTAGTTCAGTAAATGTTTCTACCTTGAAAATAATCAGTCAGGAGAGATTTGTATTTGAATATTAGGATAAACGTATTCTAATTGCTTATGATAAAAAGATATAAACATCAGGTATTTATTGTCATCGGCATTCTGTTGTCCCTGTTTCTTTTTACTGCAAATCCCTTACAATTAGACGTTAAAGCGTCAGCAGTACTGGCCATCGCCTTTCTTATCATTTTTCTCTGGATTACAGAAGCGATACCCATGGCGGCTACAGCATTGCTGCCTCTCGTACTGTTTCCATTGCTGGATATCATGCCGGTAAAAGAGGTGGCGAAATCATACGGAGATCCGATTATCTTTTTATTTATGGGCGGATTTTTTCTCGGGCTCGCCATTGAAAAATGGAATTTGCATAAACGCATTGCGCTCAATATTGTCCGTCTTTCCGGCACCAACGGTAACAGTATCATTTTAGGTTTTATTATGGCAACAGGCGGCATCAGTATGTGGCTGAGCAATACGGCTACGACGATGATGTTGTTTCCTATTGCAACATCCGTTATACTGGTAATGAAAGAAAATCATACGAACGGCAATCAGCAGAATTTTTCTATCGCACTGATGCTGGTGATTGCGTATGCCTCCAATTTGGGCGGCATAGCCACGATTATTGGTACACCGCCCAATGTGGCGTATGTAGGCTTTATCAAAGATAAGCTGCATCATTCCATTGATTTTTTTGACTGGATGAAATTGTGTATACCTTTGTCTATTGCATTATTGCTGATGTTATACATCGTCACTACACGTTTTTTATATCCCAATAAAATGGAGAAAAGCGAAGCAACGGCAAATTACATTAAGGAAGAAATAAATAAACTCGGCAAAATGTCCGTTACCGAATGGCGCGTGTTGCTTATCTTTTTGCTGACCGCATTTTTATGGATTACACAAGCCATCTGGAATAAATGGTTTCAGCTGAAATTAGACGATGCCATTATTGCGCTTATCGGCGCGTTGTTGTTGTTTTCCGTTCCTTCCGGAATGAAAAATGAAGACGAAGAAAATGCTGCTTACCTGCCAATTTTAGAATGGAAAGATACGAAGCGAATGGCCTGGGGAATCCTGATTTTATTTGGCGGCGGTTTAGCGCTGGCAAAAGGACTGGAAGAAGCAGGATTGATACAATTGCTGGGAAATGTACTGGCGCAGATTGCACCCGATAATTTGTTTCTGCTGATACTTTTAATTACCACATTGTCTGTCTTTATCAGCGAAGTGATGAGCAATGTGGCACAGGTAATTATCTTCGCACCCGTCGTGACAGCCTTAGCATTTTCTTTAAATATTAACCCTTTACTGCTTGGTATCCCGATGTGCCTGGGAGCGAGCTGCGCCGGTATGCTGCCCATGGGTACGCCACCCAATGCCATAGCCTTTTCCAGCGGACAAATCGCCTTGAAAGATATGCTGAAAACAGGATTCGTAATGAATGTCATCAGCATTCTGTTTATCACCTTAGCCTGCTATTTCTTACTGCCGCTGATGATGGATTTGAAATAATTAGAGCATAGCTTTTAATGCTTCCATGTCTTTAAAGAAACTATCCAGATGTTTTTCTGTTGTTGTCTGAATAGCTTTCTGTGCGTGTTTGATTTGTGCTGCCCCTTTTGCATTATTGCCGGAAACGATATATGCACGAGCAGCAGATTCATACGCATATGCGGTATAAAATCCATCGGGTTTTTCGATTTTGCAAAGCTGGATATTTTCTTCTGCAAACATCAAAGCATTGGCACCATCGCCAATATGTGCATATGCTTTGGAGATTTGCCATAAACTAATTGAAGTGTGTGTGCTCGTATGCGCAGGCACTTGCTGCCATAAATAAAACGAGGTATGCACCAGATTTAATAAACTGATTTTTTCCTTCTTTGTCAGCTTCTTTTTCTCCAGATATTTCCAGGCTTCATTAAAGGTTTGCTTAGCTTTTTGCTGCAGCATAGCGCTGGTTTTTTTGTCTTGCATATTCGTGGTTATAATTTCTTTTTATAAAATACCATTTCTTCAGTCCATTCTTTTTCTTTATCGTGCATGCTTAGTTTTATGACTAATTTGTTTTTAATACGCTGATAGGTCATTCCATTGAAGTAAGCAATTTGATTTTCCACTTTTATCAACTTAAATATAGTCCAGTCTGTTTTCTCTTCCCAGGGTGATAAGTCAGCGCTGAAATGTTTAAGTTTTACGGATAGCGTACTGTCACTTTCCTGAATAAGATGCATGTATTCGGTAAACTGCAGTTTTCCTTTTTCATAAAAACGGAAAGTGCCTTGCATGCTGTTGTCGTTTGCTGTCATCCAGAGTTCATCGCAGTTTCCACCGAGACCGTTTCCTTTCCAATTGCCTGCAAGCCAGGACAATTTCGAAATATCGGTTTTCTGCTGCGTCATACCGTCTTTAAGTTTTAAGACATCCTGTGCTTGTGAAGCCTTGTAAAATGTAAGCAAAAGAATGAAAGAAATAATTGTTCTGGTGTTCATATGTGAAATTTAAGGAGAATTTTTCAGACTGTCAAACAGACCCTTTTCTCAAGTATTATGTTTATTGCAATACTGAATACCCGAAGAAGAAGAGCATAAAATAATAGAGTATCATTCCCGAGAAAACGGGAATCTCACTCTCGATTATCCGATAACTTTTTGCATGCACACACTGTTCTCCACGTTTTCATACTGACCGTAATTGGGAATCTGTGTGTAGCCTGATTTCTGATATAGATGAACGGCATCCGTCTGTTTTATACCCGTTTCTAAAATTGCTTCTGTGTAATTTAGTTCGGCTGCCCAGTTTTCCAGTTCTTTTAAGATAAGGCCTGCAATGCCTTTACCGCGTGATTCCGGCACTACGTACATGCGTTTTATTTCTACAGATTTTGTGTCGTATGTTTTAAATGCACCACATCCAACGGGGATATTTTCTTCATAACAAACGACGGCGTTTCGTAGTTTATCTATCTTATTATACTGCGCATAAAAGGCATGTTCATCTCCATCAATGATGCTGAGGTATTTGTCCAAATGTGCTACCATCTGCTGAAAGTCTGCATCGTCTGAAGTGGTTCTTTTTAGGGTGAGCATGGTTAAAATTAGCTATTGATTGGAATATTTTATAAAAAATAAAAAGTTGCATGCTTGCGCCAGAAAGGGATTGCTAAATTGGGTTTATGATATTTCCTTGAAAGTCATAACAAACATAATCTCCATTTTCATAAACAAACACATATTCCTGATTTTTGACTGAAAATATGTATTTTCTGTCTAATGATATCCAATTAATGCTTCCATCTGCTTTTATTGAATCTGCGAAATCTAATAAAATATATTCTTCATTGTTAATCATCTCAATATATTCTACCCTGTCAAGAGCAATAGCTTTGTTATTTATGACATTTGGAAATAATGCTAAATTATTATCAATCCCATTGTTTCTTATTGTAGGATAGATAATTCCATCAATTTGTCTTTCTGTGTTAATTATTCTGCCATTATATAGTGCTTTTGCTATAGCTATAGTAAAAGCATAATAATTACTATTCTCTTCAAAGTTTTCTTGACAAAATAAGTATCCAATCTTTTCTATCAAACTATAATTGTCTGGTGCAAAAAACTTTGGGTGAAAGCTTGCTTTGAATTCTTCGGTAAATCTATATTGATCCGTTCCTAAATAATCTAAATTTGATTTTGTAAATCCAATACTGTTTGTAAATAAATGATCTTGTGTATTCCATTCGCCAATAACAATTTTATCATTTTTATCTGCATTAATTTCATATAGACATGTAATCTTAGAATCGCTACAATAAAATAATTGTTCACCTTCGTCACTTGCTCTGTTTTTCTTTGCTTTTTCGATAGGAGGATAAACTAATTTGTTAACATTTAAAGGCTTTTCTGGGTATTTAATCGCTCTAAAAAGAGAATAATCTTGATGAAGAATAACTAATATGAAGGCAAGATTAATTGTTATTTCATTTACTGATTCAATAGGTATTTCATCAAATTTTTTTGAATTAACTAGTTCAATTAAATAGTTTAATGTTTTTGTTTTTAGATCTAAATTCATATCTCTCTCTAACTATTTCTTAACTAATATTCCGCCAAACGCTATTACTGCCTTTCTGGTACTGACCTCACCCTGTCAAGCTTTGCTTGACATCCCTCTCCAAATGGAGAGGGTGGCTGTGTCGCAGACACAGTCGGGTGAGGTAAATACAGCGTCTCCGTACCACTCTGTGATAAATAACTCAACTAATATTCCTCCAAACACTATTGCTTCCTTTCTAGTGCTGACCTCACCCTGTCAAGCTTTGCTTGACATCCCTCTCCAAATGGAGAGGGTGGCTGTGTCGCAGACACAGTCGGGTGAGGTAATACAGCGTCTCTGTGCCACTTTGTGATACATCTCCTAACTAATATTCCTCCAAACGCTATTGCTTCCTTTCTGGTGCTGTAAATAATATTTCAAGGCAGCATTTTCCGGTTTGTCCAGCGTGGCATCTTCTTCCAGTAAGGCAATTGCGGCTTTGCGGGCTTCTTCAATAATCGGTCCGTCGGTGGCCAGGTTGGCAATCTTCAAATCTACATTGCCGCTTTGCTGCGTGCCTTCCATATTGCCCGGTCCGCGCAACTGCAAATCCACTTCGGCAATTTTAAAGCCGTCGTTGGTATCTACCATCGTTTTTATACGCGTCTTGCCATCAGCACTAATCTTATGTGTCGTCATCAAAATGCAATACGATTGTTCCGCGCCGCGCCCCACACGCCCGCGCAACTGGTGCAGCTGCGACAAGCCGAAACGTTCCGCGTTTTCTATAATCATCACACTGGCATTCGGTACGTTCACGCCTACTTCAATCACCGTAGTGGCCACCATAATCTGCGTTTCGCCTTTTACAAAACGCTGCATTTCAAAATCCTTGTTTTCAGATTTCATTTTTCCATGCACAATACTTACGTTGTACTGCGGCAACGGAAAGGCACGCGATATACTTTCAAAGCCGTTTTGTAAATCCACCAAATCTAATTTCTCACTTTCTTCAATCAACGGATATACGATATAAATTTGCCGGCCTAATTTTATTTCATCGCGCATAAAATCAAACACACCAATGCGCTGTGTTTCGTAGCGATGCACGGTTTTAATCGGTTTTCTTCCGGGCGGCAATTCATCCAATACAGACACATCCAAATCGCCGTACAACGTCATGGCCAACGTTCGTGGAATCGGTGTGGCCGTCATTACTAAAATATGCGGTGCAACGGTATTTTTCTTCCAGAGTTTTGCGCGTTGTGCCACTCCAAAACGATGTTGTTCATCTATCACCACAATGCCCAAATTTTTAAAGATGACATTGTCTTCCAGCAAAGCATGTGTGCCCAATAAAATATGAATTTTGCCTTCTGCCAAATCCGCCAGCAATTCTTTGCGGTGTTTGGATTTGGAAGAACCTGTCAGCAGTTCAATGCGCACACCGATTTTTTCACATAGTTCTTTCAGCCCTGCATAATGTTGTTGTGCTAATATTTCCGTGGGTGCCATCAACGCCGCCTGGTAATTATTGTCAATCGCCATCAGCATCGTTAGCAAGGCAACAATTGTTTTTCCGGAACCCACATCGCCTTGCAGCAGGCGGTTCATTTGCTTATTCGATAAGGTATCTTTTCGAATTTCTTTTAGCACGCGTTTTTGCGCATTCGTCAGTTCAAAAGGCAAAGCTTGTTCGTAAAAGTTTTTAAAGTAATGATCTACTTTTTCAAAGAAGATACCGGCTTCCCTTTTTCTGATAATTTTTAATTGCAGTAAATTCAATTGTATCAGAAATAATTCTTCAAACTTCAAGCGTTTTACGGCTTCTGTTTGTAAAGCCAGTGTTGCCGGTAAATGAATATTTTTTATCGCCTCGTATCTTCCGAACAATTTATATTTCGATAAAATGGAGGCTGGTAAATTTTCGTTGATGTGTTCAGGTTTAAGCTGTGCCAGCAAGGTGATCATCAGTTTGGAAATGCCTTTGCTGTCGAGGCTGCGCGTTTTCATTTTTTCCGTGGTGTTGTACATGGCACGAAACGTACCCGCGTCTTCCGCCGTGTAGGCAGACAGTTTTTCCAAATCAGGATGAGTGATATTTAATTTGCCGTTGAACCAGCTTGGTTTTCCGTACAGCACGTAGGTTTCCTTGCTGTCTAAGCTTTTCACCAGCCATTTCACCCCCTGAAACCACACAAGTTCTATCTCGCCGTCAGCATCATAAAAAGTAGCGGTTAACCGTCTCGCTCTGCCTTCACCTAATTCTTTGATATCGCGCAGCTTTCCTTTCAGTTGTATAAAAGTTTGCGTGTTGTCGATGTGCTGTGTGGAATAAAACTGCGTACGGTCGATATAACGGTATGGATAGAGTTTCAGCAAATCACCGAAGGTAAAAATCTCCAGTTCTTTTTTTAGAATGTCTGCACGCTCCGGGCCAACGCCTTTCAGATACTCGATAGGAGTAGCCAGGAAGGATTTATTGGTGGAAGATTGCATCGGAACAAAGATAGAAAAGCAAATTAATTATTGCCTGCTATCCGTTCAAATGTTTCCGCGTATTTTTTATGGTTGGT
>JADLAJ010000020.1 GCA_020848255.1 Chitinophagales bacterium | reverse complement strand
TACCATGGTAAGCAAAGTTATTACGGTGAATGCAGCTCCAACAGTAGCCGCTATAATAGGTGTTGCTTCCGTTTGTATTGGCTCTAATGTAACATACACATCAGCTACGGCAGGTGGTGTATGGTCAAGCAGTGCACCAGGCATCGCAAGCGTAAATTCTGGTGGCTTAGTAAGCGGAGTGTCGGCAGGTTCCGCAGAAATCAGATACACTGTAAGCAGCGGTAGTTGTTCTACCATGGTAAGCAAAGTTATTACGGTGAATGCAGCTCCAACAGTAGCCGCTATAATAGGTGTTGCTTCCGTTTGTATTGGCTCTAATGTAACATATACTTCAGCAACGGCAGGTGGTGTATGGTCAAGCAGTGCACCAGGCATCGCAAGCGTAAATTCTGGTGGCTTAGTAAACGGAGTTTCGGCAGGTTCCGCAGAAATCAGATATACGGTGACTAGTGGCGGCTGTTCAACAATGGTTACTAAATTAATTACTGTTAACGCTGTGCCAAATGTTACTGTCACTTCACCATCCGTATGTGCTGGGCAAACAGCACAACCTGTAGCCAGCGGCGCAACAAGTTATACATGGACAGGTGGTTTATCGGCCATTTTCAATCCAACTACACCTGCATTGACTACTACGACAACATATACTGTTACAGGTACAACGGCAGGTTGCAGTAAGACGGCGGTTGCAACAGTAACAGTTAATACTACTGCTCCAACCGTAACCATTACACCAAATCCTGCAAGTGTTTGTATCGGTGATGCGATTACTCTGAGCGGAAATGGAGCAAATAATTATACATGGACCACCAGTCAGACAGGCACAACTCAGGGTGCATCATTGACATTTACACCAATAGGAACAACAACAGTAAACTTAAGTGGAACGCTGACAGGTTGTTCTACACCTGGAACAACCTCTGTTTCTGTAACTATAAAAGGCAGACCAACAGTAGGTGTTACTTTACCTTCTGTATGTGTAGGACAAACGGCTCAACCAATTGCCAATGGCGCAGTAACCTATACGTGGACCGGAGGTTTAGCATCAATATCAAATCCTGTGACACCACCTTTAACAATAACAACAACTTATACCGTTACAGGAACGGCTTCTAATGGTTGTTCGGGCACAGCAATTTCAACGGTAACCGTAAAACCAACTCCGGGAACACCAACTATTACTCAAAGTCACGATACATTATTTAGTAATGTTAATATTTCCGGAGCAAGTTATGAATGGTATAAAGGCGGAGTATTACAAACCACTACCTCTACATCATATTACAAATTCCCAAGCAGCGGAACTTACACAGTAAAAGTGATTAATAATAGTTGTCCATCCGCAATATCAGCAAACTTTAACGCGGTATTGACCGGCGTGAAAAATAACAAACTGAACGTGGAATTATCTATTATCCCCAATCCGAATAATGGTTCATTTGAAATCAGAGTTACTTCTGGAATGAATAAAACCTATCAGTTGAAATTATTCAATCTGAGCGGGCAGGTTTTAGTTGATGAAGAAATGAATATCAGAACGGGGCAGAATTCAAAACAGATAAATCTTACAGGTATAGAAAAAGGTGTATATTTCTTAAGCATCATCGGTGAGGATGGAACTACCACACAGAATATCATCGTACAATAAGTTTTAATTTAATAAAGTAAAAGACTGCACAATTTGTGCAGTCTTTTTTATTTTTACCCATATGCTAATTATACCTGCCATAGATATTATTGACGGTAAATGTGTTCGTTTAACCAAAGGAGATTATGATACTAAAAAAATCTACCATGAAAACCCTGTAGATGCTGCCAAAGAATTTGAAGCTGGTGGTATTACCCATTTACATTTGGTGGATTTAGATGGTGCTAAAAAAAGTGAAGTGGTAAACTGGAAAGTACTGGAAAGCATTGCAACACAAACAAATTTACACATTGATTTTTCCGGAGGTATTAAAACTAAACAAGCTGCACAACAGGCATTCGATTTGGGCGCTGCACAGATTACGGTAGGCAGTTTAGCCGCAAAAAATCCAAAGGAATTTGTCGATTGGATATGGGAATTTGGAGAGGAGAAGCTGATACTTGGAGCGGATGTTATAAATGATAAAATTGCCATTCACGGATGGCAGGAAAGCAGCACTAAAGATATTTATTCCTATTTGGATTACTATTTTGAAGAAGGTATAGATTATGTATTGTGTACCGATGTATCCAAAGATGGTATGCTGGAAGGCCCTTCATTTGAATTATATTCAAACATTTTGGAAGAGTACGAAGAATTAAAACTAATTGCCAGCGGTGGTGTTTCTTCGATAGATGATTTACAAAAATTAAAAGAAATGGGTTGTTATGCTGCCATAGTTGGTAAAGCAATTTATGAAGGCAGAATCACATTAAAAGAATTAAGCAGTTTTCTCTAACCTACCATGCTAACGAAAAGAATCATACCATGTCTGGATATTAAGAACGGAGAAACCGTGAAAGGTGTAAATTTCGTAGATTTGCGAAGCGCTGGTGATCCTGTGGAACTGGCTAAACAATACGTTATTCAGGGAGCGGATGAGTTGGTGTTTCTGGATATTACAGCAACGGTAGAAGCCAGAAAAACGTTACTGCATTTAGTTGAAAAAGTAGCGGCTGCCATTAATATTCCGTTTACGGTGGGTGGCGGTATTTCCACCATACAGGATGTGGATGCCTTGCTGAATGCCGGTGCGGATAAAGTATCTATTAATTCATCTGCAGTGAGGAATCCGGGGTTGATAGATGAATTGTCAAAGCAATTTGGTGTGCAGTGCATCGTGGTGGCCATTGATACAAAACTGGAAGATGACTGGAAGGTATATGTAAAAGGTGGCAGGGAAGCAACATCCATTTATACTAAACAATGGGCAAAGGAAATACAGGAACGTGGCGGCGGCGAAATTCTGCTGACTTCCATGAATCACGATGGAACAAAAGCTGGATTTGCACTGGATATCACCAAATGGTGTACGGATAATTTATCCATTCCCGTTATCGCCAGCGGTGGTGCGGGAAACAATCAGCATTTTGCAGAGGTGTTTAATATCGCTAATGCCGATGCTGCGCTGGCAGCCAGCGTTTTTCATTTCGGAGAGATAAAAATTCCGGAGCTTAAGCAGTATTTGAAAACTGAAAATGTAAATGTAAGACTATGAGCTTTATAAAAGTACATACCAAAAATTATCTGGTGATGCATGGATATGATCATCACAACAGAGAGGTGCTGGAAAAGATTGAAGTGGAACAGGCTTCGGAAAAACTGATTGCCGTGCATCGCATTCAGTCGATTACAGAAAAATTTATATTCACCACAGCCACGCATGGTCGCTTCATCTATTGGGAATATGAGGATGATTACCAGACTCTGGTGAAGACTCTAAAAGAACAAGGCATTTTGATTAACTAATTCAGTAACTTTATACAATGACACCAGATTTCAGTAAAGACACCAATGGCTTATTGCCGGCTATCGTTCAGGATGCACAGACCGGTAAGGTTTTGATGCT
>JADLAJ010000019.1 GCA_020848255.1 Chitinophagales bacterium | reverse complement strand
CAGTTAAAAGCCTCTCAATTCACCCCAAAAGATTTTGGAAAAGGAAAAATAAATACGCTGCAAGCCAGAGATTACATAGGCAAAGAAGCCTGTGTTTGCGGAAAGGTAGTCAGCACCAAATTCAGCGAAAACGGCAAAACGAATCCAACCTATATCAACCTGGATAAGAAATATCCTGAACAGGTATTCACGTTGATGATCTTCGGGCAGGATCGTCAAAATTTTTCCTACAAACCGGAAGAATTTCTGCAAGGCAAAACGATTTGTGTAAAAGGCAAAGTGGGAGAATACAAAGGCACTCCGCAAATTATCGCCAATAAAGAAAAACAGGTAGAAGTGATGGGCAAGTGATTTTTCTGCCGGAAATCCTTTTGATTTTTCTATTTTTATCTACCTTTAATATAATTAATTCTAAATTAAGCCACAAACAACTTTGTATGAAAAAAGTATTTCTTTTTTTAACGCTTACAACTTTCGTAGCATTTTTTACTCAAGCACAGAGCGCCTATGACTGGGCAACAGAAAGCAGTAACGGCTATACGTACAAGTACGTAAAAAACGACCCTTTTAAAACCAGATTCTACACACTGAAAAACGGATTTACCGTAATGATGAGCGTAAACAAAGCGGAACCCCGCTTGCAAACCATCATTGCCACTAAAGCGGGCAGCAATACAGACCCTGCCAACCATACCGGTCTGGCACATTACCTGGAACATATGTTGTTTAAAGGAACTGATAAATTCGGTTCGCTGGACTGGGCAAAAGAAAAACCCTACATAGATCAAATCGACCAGCTCTACGAAAAATATAATTCCACGACAGACGAAACAGCACGGGCAGCCATTTACAAAACCATCGATTCCGTGAGCGGTATTGCTGCTAAATTTGCAATTGCCAATGAATATGATAAAATGATGGGTAATCTTGGTGCAAAAGGCACGAATGCATTTACCTGGTACGAGCAGACTGCATACGTCAATGACATACCTTCTAACCAGATTGAGCGATGGCTGACAGTAGAAGCAGAACGCTTTAGAAATCCCGTTTTCAGATTATTCCACACGGAACTCGAAGCTGTATATGAAGAAAAAAACCGCTCACTGGATAATGATGACTGGAAAACCTACGAGGTGTTGCTGGCTAATTTATTCCCGACACATAATTACGGACAACAAACCACCATCGGTACCATTGAGCATTTAAAAAATCCGTCTCTACTGGAAATCAGAAAATATTTTGAGAAGTATTATGTGCCCAATAACATGTGTATGATTTTATCCGGCGATTTTGATCCGGATGCTGTTATAAAAAAGGTGGATGAAAAATTTGGAACTTTTGTTTCGAAAGATGTAACGCCTTACAACGCACCGAAAGAAGCTGACATTAGCACTCCTGTAGAAAAAACCGTTTATGGACCTAAAGACGAATGGGTATCCATCGGCTATCGTTTCCCTGGTGCCAGTTCTGAAGAAGCAAAATTACTACAGGTTGCCGACAGAATATTAGCCAACGGAACTGCCGGTTTGTTAGACATTAATTTAAATCAAAGCCAGAAAGTATTAGAAGCAGTCTCTTATCCGCAAACGATGAAAGAGTACAGCGTTTATGAACTAGATGGCAAACCGAAAGAAGGACAGACATTGGCAGAAGTAAAAAGTCTGCTGCTGAATGAAATAGAAAATCTGAAAAAAGGAAACTTTGACGAAGGGTTACTTCAAGCCGTGAAAAGCAATTTCGAAAAAGAGAAATTACAGAAAATGGAACTCAACCTCAACAGAGCCAATAATCTGTTGGATGGTTTTATTAAAGAAGTTAGCTGGAAAGATGAACTTGCCTTTTACGAAGAAGTTAAACAGTTTACCAAAAATGACATCATTGCATTCGCGAATAAATGGTTTGGGAACAACTATGTGGTGGTGTATAAAAAAAATGGGAAAGACACGAGCATCCTCAAAGTCGCAAAACCGCCTATTCATGAAGTGGAAGTAAACAGAAATGCAGAGTCAGATTTTGTGAAGCAGATTTCTGCTATAAAGACGGAGGATATAAAACCGATTTTTCTGGATTTCAAAAAAGATATCCAGCAGGTACTAACCAACAAAGTACCCCTTATTATTTCAACCAACAACGAAAATCAGCTTTTCTCCCTGTATTATTATTTTGATATGGGCTCCAACAACCTGAAAAAATTACCGCTTGCACTGGAATACCTGAAATACCTGGGCACCAACCGATATACCGCTGAAGAAATTAATAAAGAGTTTTACAAAGTGGCCTCCAGTTTCTCTACTCATTGCGATCAACGGACTACCTATATTCAGGTGGACGGATTGAATAAAAATCTTTCCAAATCCATTGAATTACTCGAACACCTGCTGGCGAATTGTCAGCCAGACCAGAATAAGCTTGACGCTTTTATAAACGACTATATTAAAACGAGAGAAAATGACAAACTCGTTAAATACAATATATTAAACGGGTTAGTGAATATCGCCACCTTTGGCATCAAAAATCCGTTCAATTACAAACTATCCGATGCGGAATTGAAAAAGCTTCGTGCAGAAGAACTGGTTACGCTGCTGCATAATCTTACAAAATACAGACACAAGGTATTGTATTATGGTCCGGAAGAAAAAGAAGCGTTGGTAGCTACACTGGCAATGTATCACAAAACAAACATGTCTACCAGAGTATTGCCAGCTGCTTATCCGTTTACCTTCAGAAAAAATACCGCTAACGAGGTGAATTTTGCAAACTATGATATGGTGCAGACAGAAATCAGCTGGAGTAGAAACTCCGCGATGTTTAGTCCTGTAAATATTCCTGTGATCAATTTATTCAATGAATATTTTGGCGGCGGCATGGCAGGCGTGGTATTCCAGACCATCCGAGAATCAAAAGCACTGGCCTATTCTACCTATGCCTATTACGGCACTGCTTACAAGAAAAATGAACCAAACACAATGACAGCCTACGTAGGCTGCCAGGCAGACAAAATGAATGAATCCATTCTGAGCATGCAGGAATTACTGGATTCTTTACCGTATTCTGAAAAATTATTTTCGGTCACCAAAGCCTCTCTGAAAAATAATTTTGCGACTTCCCGGATTTTAAAACAACAGATTTTATTTAAATTTCTGGAAGCACAACGACTGGGCATCAGCTATGACACCCGTGAAAAAACCTACCAGTTGCTCGATAAATTCACCTTCGATGATTTGAAAGCATTTCATCAAACGATGGTGGCCAAGAAAGCATATTCCATCAACATCATAGGTGATGAGAAAAAAGTAAAAACTGAAAATCTCAGCAAATACGGGAAAGTATCGAAATATACACTAAAGCAGATTTTTGGTTATTAATACCAAAGAATCATTTACAGAAAAGACAGGTAATTAAGGACCTGTCTTTTTTATTACGGCAAACTATAAAATTGTATTTTTACCCTAATGAAATCACGATTCATCAGCTTT
The DNA here is from genome assembly GCA_020848255.1 of Chitinophagales bacterium. GTDB lineage: Bacteria > Bacteroidota > Bacteroidia > Chitinophagales > JADIYW01 > JADJSS01. Next base: position 14,707 of record JADLAJ010000019.1, on the reverse strand, counting down.
ATATTGTTATTGTTTGTATTGTTGGCTGTAAGTGCTTTTTACGGATATCCTTCTATTTTGCACGCTTTACCGCAAGGATCACATCTATGGCGGCAAACTTATTCCATGGATATGGTTCTTAACTATAAATTATACCATTTACCTTTTTTACAACCCGAAGTATCAAATCTGTTAAGTACAGATGGGAAAGCAGCCGCTGAATTTCCATTGTTATATTTTATCTCCGCAAAATTCAATCAGCCTGAATTTGCATTACGATTGATGCACAGCATTCTTTTTATTGCTGGCATCGTCGCTGCATTTTATGTTGCATTTCGTTTTTTGCGGGATTATTTACTTTCGTTTTTTACAGCAATGCTGCTATTCTCCTCTCCTTTACTCGTTTTTTACGGAAATAATTTTTTAACGGATGTTCCTGCTTTAAGTATCACCTACATTGCGTGGGCTGTTTATCTGTATGTACCTGAATCTAAATTCAAGCTTCTGTATTATTGCTGCTTTTTTTTATTGCTTAGTCTCACTTGCTTGTTAAAAGCCAGTCAAGCAATCAATTACGGAATATTGGCCGTACTGATAATCTTTCAACCGAATGCTCAATTAAAGAAACCGGTTTATATTTTTATACTGATGCTCACACTTCTCCCTATTTATTGGTGGTATACTTATGCAAAAGAGTATAACATCGAAAATCATCATACTTATTTTTTTTTAGGAACTTCCCCAATCTGGAAATTAAGCTGGTATGATATTGGCCTGACTGCCTGGCGGATTTTAGTGTCATGGTCAAAGAGTTATTTCTGGCGTCCCACCAGCATCCTCTTAATCCTGTGTTTCTTCGTGTACCATAAATACAGAAAACGTATTTTTAAGGAACTCCATCTGTTTGTTATATCTTCTTTTGTTTTTACAGTAGCGTATATTATTCTGTTTTACGAGCGACTGATGAAACATGAGTACTATTATATTACGTTTTATGTTTTTATATTATTCTGGATTGTTGCGGTTTTGTATGTATGCAAGCGATTTTACGGAGAAATCATAAGTTGGATAAAAGTGTTCCTTGTTTGCCTCTTACTCGTCAATATTATTTATTGCAAATTGTACACCGCAGAAAAACAAACTGATACGCATTACAATAAAAATCTGGCATCCGATGAGATGCAGCATTTTTTATTTTCAAAAGGAGTAAGTCAATTCAAAACTCTTATTTCCGTTCCGGATGAAACTCCCTGCCAGACATTGTATCTTATCAAACGAAAAGGCTATACGGAATTTAATAACTACAGAGAAATTTTAGAAAACAAGGAGGCAGATTTTCTTATCCTGACGGATGAAGCGTGGAAAGAAAAAGCAATTTTAAAACCTTACCTCAACGACAGTATTGGTAATTTCCATGGAATTACTTTATACAAACTAAAATAAAAAAAGATTATTTCTTAGCCAGTTCGCCAATGACGGTGATACCGCCTTTCACTTTTTGACCTAACTGCACATTAATTTTGGTATCTAATGGCAGGAACATGTCTACACGGGAGCCAAACTTGATGAAACCGAAGTCTGCACCTTGTTCAATGCTGTCCCCTTCTTCCAGGTAATACACAATACGACGTGCTACTTTGCCGGCAATCTGTCTGACCAATACATCCACACTGCCGTTATCTATTACGATAGACGTACGTTCATTTTCCGTAGAAGACTTTGGATGCCATGCCACTAAATATTTACCATCGTGGTATTTGGAGTATTTCACCTCACCTGCAATCGGAGCGCGGTTTACGTGTACATTTGCCGGCGACATGAATACAGAAATCTGTAAACGTTTGTCTTCAAAATATTCAGGCTCAAACACCTCTTCTATCACCACTACTTTACCGTCTGCCGGACAAATAATCATATCATCATCCGTAATAATATTACGGCGCGGGTTTCGGAAGAAATAGGTAACAAAACAGAAAAAAGAAAGGGTAAGAATAAAAATTACCCAACTAACTGTTTTGCCTGCGTGCAGTACGAAATTGGTCAGTAAATTAATTCCTAAAACTATCAGAAAAGTAGTCAATACTATTTTCCAGCCTTCTTTGTGAATATATGTTCTTCTCATTCGCTTTTCTTTATTTGTAATCCTGATCTGCATCGGGCAGTGTTGCCGGGATTAAAATGGGTTTCTTTGTTGCCTCACCAAAATTAAGTATATAAGTGGAATACACAAATAAAACGTGTTAAATCCAACATAAGTTCAACCAAAATTTAACTTTGGTCAACAATTCAGCTACATTAACCTAATTTACTGCAACAAGACTTGCAAATTATTGATTGTCAGTAAAATAAATTAAACAGTTTTTCCTTTTACGTCAAAGGCATCGCGCAAGCCATTTCCTAAGAGATTGAATGCCAATACCATAACCATAATACAGATTCCCGGAGCCAATGCCAGAAATGCCTTGCCCGGCGTCAGCAAATAAGCCCGGTGATCGTTCAGCATCGTGCCCCAACTCGGCGTTGGAGGTTTTACCCCGATGCCCACAAAGCTCAAACCCGCTTCTATCAAAATGGCAGAAGCAAAATCTGAAGCGGCAATCACCATAATGGGGCCGATGATGTTTGGTAAGATATGTTTGATAATGATTCTCGCGTTGTTGTATCCCAATCCGCGTGCCGCCTGCACATACTCCATCTCGCGCACACCCAGCACCTGCCCGCGCACAATCCGCGCTACCTCCACCCACATCGACAAACCCACCGCTATGAAAATCGCCAGAAAAGAAGGAATCTTATCGCCAATCGCAAAACGAATCGCCATGGCTAAGAGTATCGTGGGAATCGCCCAAATCACATTGATAAACCACATGATGATATTATCCACCGTGCCCCGGTAGTAACCCGCTACGCTGCCCATAAAAATGCCGATCGTCAGGGAAATTAATACCGCAACTAAACCCACCGATAAGGAAACACGCACGCCAAACAATAAACGGCTGAGAATATCCCTTCCGTAACCATCCGTACCTAAGCGGTAGGTTTTGGTGATTACTCTGTTTTGTTCTATTTCTTTTTTCAGCGCTGCCAACGAAACCGTTTTCTGTTTCTCCTCAAAAGTGGTAAACGTAGCTTTATCGCCTTGGATACTTATTTGCGGATTGCTGTTCGACAAGGCCTCACACACATCCACTATAGGGAAGGTTTTCACCAGCGACGTTCTGCCTTCCCCTTCATAGCTTTGTAATACAATATTTGCACTGTCGTCAAATGAAAACGAATTAATCGGAATCATTTCATTCGGATTTTCCGTACCCAAAAATATGCGGCTTAGCAGCGAAGGTGCTTTTTCTTCCCGGTTTTTTTGCACCAGCAACATTTTGGTAGAAAACCCAGGATTCACGTTGGCCAATTCCAGAATCTGATCATCTGCATCCGGTGTTTTATCCGGAGCAATGCTTGGCCCGATAACAGCCAGCACAATGGCAATACAAATCACGATTAAACTGGCAATTGCCGGTTTATTCTTCCGTAAGCGAATCCACGTTTTCTTTAAAGGCGAGTCGTTGCCGTTGGCCATTACACAAAATTTTGGCTAAAGATAAGAATGTTTGTCACTTTTTGATACCAAAAAATATTGTCTTTCTTTTTGTCTTGATACAAAAAGAAACAATCCCGATAGCTATCGGGACAAGTTCAATCCAAGGCACTTTGCCAATGCACAAGGCTTCAGCTCGAAAAATCTGACTTCTGTAAATTGTCTTGTCAGCACACAAGCAGTTTATTTTAGTTTATTCTTCTAATTACGCACATTGCAACTCCTATCGAGAACACGACAATTTTAAGCCGTTCAGATTTTTCTTCGCCTCGTGTTGTGGATTGAACATCGTAAAATTGAACTCTTTAAAAGAGCAGCTATCCTTAAGTGTAACCGACAAACCGCAGAAAGTTTAGGGTTATGATTTTTTCACCTCCCTTAATTTAATGAAATCTGTTTATTTTTTTATTTGTGTCATTGAATCTTCGATTTCTACTTGTTAAGAGGGAAACGGCATGACTCACACTGTCCGGTTCCTCCCTTTCAAGGGAGGTTAGGTGGGTGTTCTGTATCTGCCAATGAACCCTTTAGATTATTTTGGCATCAAAATGTGATTAAGAAAACGGACTGGAAACGGATTGCTGGGTTTAAAAACATCCAACCTACAACAAACATTGTAGAAAAAACCACCTCCATCCCTACCATACCCATTTTCATAAAGTTATCACAGATACAGAAAAATAGCCATGATTAAAGTCATACGGCAATACCATTTCTGTCAGGTATTCGCCATCCGTTCCGCTTTAACTTTAATAAAAAGAAAACCACATGAAATTACGAACAGCACTTTTGCAACTGGCACTTTGTTTGCCATTCCTGATGCACGCTCAGAATGAGAATAAGATTACCTCTAAATTCGATTTCATTCCCGGAGAAAAGGTGATTTTTTACGACGACTTTAGCAATGAAAACATCGGTGATTTTCCGGTACAGTGGAATACCAATAGCAGCGGTGAAATCGTTACCCTGAGTAACTATCCGGGCAGATGGTTTCAGATGACCGGTGGCGGCTTTTATATTCCGGAAGCCAAAGATAAATTCACCGATAATTTTACCATCGAGTTTGATTTGTATTCTACCAATACCTACAATACACCTTATCTCTATAACACTAATTTTATTTTTGTTTCCGGAACACTGAGCAACCCAAATGAAGGCGGCGCTATTCCCGGAAAAGCCGGCACCTCGGTAACGCCTGGATATGAAACAATAGACTGGAGCAACTGGGCAGAAAGTGCCGAAGGGTATAAAGACAATGGAAATGTTGCCTATGGATTCAAGGCTGAAGAAAAATACCATGTGGCATTCTGGGTGCAAAAACAACGCATCCGAATGTATGCCAACGACAAAAAAGTTTTGGATTTGCCGAGAGGATTAATTGAAGGATATGTCTATAACATTTTCAGATTTCAAACTACAGATGAGATAACCTTGTTTATTGCCAATTTCCGCATTGCTGCTGGCTTGCCTGATATGAGAAACAAATTAATTACCGAAGGAAAACTCGTGAGCTACGGCATACAGTTCGATGTCAACTCCGATAAAATAAAACCGGAATCTTTTGCTACCATAAAAGAAATCGCACAGGTGCTGAAAGATAACCCAACGGTGAAAATAAAAATTATCGGTCATACCGACAGCGACGGCGACGATGCATCCAATATGGATTTATCCAAACGCAGAGCCGCTTCCGTAAAAGCAGAACTGAGCAATACCTGGAGTATCGATGCGGCACGACTGGAAACTGACGGCAAAGGCGAAAGTGCCCCACTGGCTCCAAACGACAGCGGTATCAACAAAGCCAAAAACCGACGTGTAGAATTTATTAAACTCTAAAAAAGAACGCATGAAAACAAGTAAGCTATCCTTAAAGTCAATCTTATTGCTGTTCACCGCGCTGCTGTACACGACTACGAATGCGCAAAACACTAAAGCGCTGAATGTGCTGATTCCAATGAGCATTGCAGACAAGCGAGGCGGCCCGATAAGTAAATCTGTAGGAGGCATAGATGCCATGGTAAACATTACAGTGAATTGCGGCATACAATACCTGGACGGCTGTTCCGATGAAGCTACCGGCACGTACAAAGGTGAATTCAACTGGTACGATTCCAATAATGAAACCGGCAAGTTCTTGTTTGATATGGTCAAACAGCCTGCGAATATTGAACAGGAAAAGAAGCGCTTTTTCGAACAAGGCAGTTTTGAGCTGAGTAAAGCAAAGATGGAAGAGCTTGCCGGCGGCCAACTGTACTATATTACGGAAAGCACTCCATGCGTAAATGAAATGACGGGTGCCACAGGCAAAACAGGCTATTTCACACAAGCTAAATTCTATGCCTTCAGCGGCAACTTAATCATAAAAATAGACTTTACGTCCAAGATAAAACCCGAGACGGTAAAAACCACTATTGCCAAACTCGTGGAAGAAGCCAAAAAGTTCGACTTTGCCGTGTATAAAACAACGGTGATACAGGAAAGTGAATAGGAAAAGATGGTGTTAAATTATTTCTATGCACATTTTACTAACTTAGCTCTATGGCGGATGTACACAACAAGGCAACGCGAAGCTATAACATGAGTCAGGTAAAAAGTAAGAATACTAAGCCTGAACTTTTAGTTAGAAAATATTTGCATGCACAGGGTTTTCGTTACAGACTGAACGATAAAAAATTACCCGGAAAACCCGACATCGTACTTCCAAAATACAAGACCGTCATATTGGTACACGGCTGCTTTTGGCACGGACATAAAAACTGCAAATATGCCACCATACCCAAAACAAGAACGGAATGGTGGACCAACAAAATAAGCTACAATCAACAGAACGATAAAAAAGCTATCTCCCTTCTTAAAAAAGATGGCTGGAAAGTAATTACTGTCTATGAATGTCAGTTAAAAAAACTAAAAAGAGACAAAACCCTAAGTAAACTTATACTTACACTAAATTCCCAGGTGTAATCTTCTTATTTATATTTTTCAAAATGTGACTTATAGTCCGTTGTCTGATAAGTCACATTTGAATAGTTTTGTTAATCTCCAATTATTTTATTATGGATATAAAAGCCAAAGTAGGTCAGCGTATAAAAGAGTTGCGTTTACTGAAAAAAATCTCACAGGAAACATTGGCAAATATTGCGGAGATAGACAGAACCTACATGACTAGCGTTGAAAAAGGCAAACGCAATATTGCTGTGGTTAATCTGGAAAAAATAATCACCGCACTCGGCATAGATTACCCCACTTTCTTTAATGATCAGATTTTTAAAAAATGAGTAGTCCGTTAACATATATTGATTTATTTGCCGGAGCGGGTGGCATGTCTGAAGGATTTATCAAAGCCGGATTTCAGCCAATTGCTCATATCGAAATGAATGAAGAAGCTTGTCAAACCATGAGAACAAGAGCCGTATATCATTATTTGAAATCAAGCGGCAATCTTGATAAATATTATAGATACATCAAAGGAGAGATAAAGCAACAGGAACTTTATGAAGGAATTCCGGTAGAAATACTTGATTCCGTTATAAATATTGAGATAAATGATGATACTATAACAGGAATCTTTAAGAGAATAAATAAACAAGGAAAAGAAATTGATTTAATAATCGGCGGACCGCCTTGCCAGGCTTATTCCTTATTGGGAAGACATCATGAAAATATAGAAAACGACCCGAGAAATAAATTATATATTCAGTATGGTCGTTTTTTAAAAGCATTTAAACCCAAAGCATTTGTGTTCGAAAATGTTCCCGGTTTATTAAGTGCAAATAAAGGGCAGCATTTTAAAAACCTGAAAGCATACTTCAGAAAAATTGGCTATGAAGTATATCATGACACATTGGACGCTTCAGACTATGGGGTAATACAAGCGAGAAAAAGAATCATAATTGTTGGCTGGAAAAAAGACAATGATTTTGGATTTCCTGAATTTACGAAGATAGCCAAGCTATTTACCGTGAACGATGCCTTTCAGGATTTACCTAAATTAGAACCAGGTGGCGGAGAAAAAAAGATGGAATATTCGTTGAATAAAAATGAGTACCTAAATCGTTTTGAACTGCGCAACGGAGTTGACTTTGTAACACAACATATTTCCAGACCACACAACCCAAGGGATTTAGAGATATACAAAACAGCCATTGAAAAATGGAACGAAGGAGAAGAGAGATTAAAATATCCTGACTTACCCACACATTTAAAAACGCATAAAAATGAAAGTTCTTTTTTAGATCGTTACAAAGTAGTAAATGGAAAAGGGTTAGCACATACTGTAGTAGCACATATAGCAAAAGATGGTCATTATTATATTCATCCTGATATTAAACAATGCCGTTCCATTTCTGTAAGAGAAGCGGCTAGGCTGCAATCCTTTCCGGATGACTTTTATTTTGAAGGTTCACGTTCGGCTGCATTTAAACAAATTGGCAATGCAGTGCCTCCATTAATGGCAAACGCTATTGCAAAAAAAATGAATGAATTATTATGCAAGAGAAACGAGAAATAATAAACTCTGGTTATTACTATATAAAACCTGCAGCCAATCATATTCTTACAGTTGGGAAGGGTATTATTAAAGATTCGTATACAGCAATTCTGGAACTTGTAAAAAATGCTTATGATGCCGATGCTGAAGAAGTAAGAATAAAATTAAAATTTGATAAAAAAGGTTCTAATATTTCAATTCAAGACAATGGCCATGGTATGAGTTTCGAAATTGTCACTCAGAAATGGATGGTTCCTTCAACGCAAGTAAAGCTTAGACAAAGGAAAAGCAGATTTAAAAAAAGGCCTCTTCAAGGAAGAAAGGGCATTGGCAGGTATGCAGCTTCAATCTTGGGGAATGATTTATTGATGAAAACAACAGATTGTGAAACTTTAATTACAACGGAATTATTATTAGACTGGAATGAATTTGCAACAGACAGTAAATTTCTTGAAGACATTGATATACTAATTGAAAGTTATAAATCATCTATTAATGAATTAGGCACATTTCTTAACATAACAGGAAATTCAGTATGGTCAGATTCTGATTTAGATGAACTTATTAGTTCCCTTAAAAGACTTTTGTCTCCTTTCGACGAAATAGATAATGATTTCAAAATTTTTATAGAAATTCAAAAAGAATCAAGTGAAAAATATGTTGATTATTCTGAGCAAATAAAACCGCTTCCTATACTTGAATATTATCATTATAGAATATTTGGCACTATAGATTTTCTTGAGATTAATGAACAAAAAAATGAAGTATTAACAGCAAAACTTACAATTGAGAATAAAAGCTTGTCAAACATATTACCAATAAATATTGATAAAAAAATCATTTTAAGAGATGGTGAAAAATTTTGTGGTTTACTTGAACTAGATATACGAGCATTTGATTTAGATGAAGAAATTAAAAATATTAGCACAATTGAAGCAAAAAAACAACTAAAAGATCTACCAGGTGTTGCTGTGATCAAAGAAGGGTTTAGAGTTAGGCCGTATGGCGACAAGAAGGTTGATTGGCTTGGCTTAAATGAAAGAAGATATAACAACCCAACCCTTCGGTTAAGTTCCAATCAAGTTGCTGGTTATGTTACAGTACTACAAGAAGAAGATTCTCATCTAGAAGAAAAGGCATCACGCGAAGGGTTTAAAGAAAATGAATATTATGAAGGATTAATACAATCTGTTTTATCTTGCCTTTCAGAGTTAGAACCAATTAGATATAAATTTAGAAAACAACACAACAAAGGTGGAAGAAAACCGAAGAATATAAACCAACAGATTGATGAGGCAACAAATTTTGACAATCTAAATAACAAGATCACATCAATGCTAACAACTGCCAAGGTGCCGGATGCTGTAAGCAATGAAGTAAAAAAAATAATCGAGCAGGAAGCTAAAGAAAAAAGTGAGCAATTTGAAGAAATAAAAAAGACAATTGCAAGATATCAGGGTCAAGTAACACTTGGAAAGATAATGACAGTTGTATTTCATGAAGGAAGAAAACCTTTAAATGCATTAAAGCAACATCCAAAGTTTATTACTGAATGGACAAAAGAATTTTTTTTATTATTTAATGGAAATACCGCAGACAAAAAAGAAGAGCTTGAAAAACTTTATGGGAAAATTTTAGACAGATTAAATGACAACAAACAACAAGCTGAAATATTTATTAATATTTTTAAGAAACTAGAACCTTTAGCAAACAACAAAAGGTCTGCCCAAAAAGAATTTACAATATCAAAACCAATAGAAGATTCTTTCAAGCTATTTGAAAATGAATTAACAGAAAAGAATATATCTTATAACATAACTGGTGATTTAGATGTAAAACTTAAAGGTTGGGAAATAGATATTCAAATTGCTTTTGCAAATTTAATTGAAAACAGTATATATTGGTTATCTGAGACCAATGATAAGTTCATAGCTATAGATATTAAAGAAGAGGAAGACCAGATAATAATTGACTATCAGGATAACGGACTGGGAATTGACGAAGAAAATATACAAAATCAAGACATTTTTGATCCCGGATTTTCAACTAAATCCGATGGAACAGGTTTGGGTTTATCAATTGCCGGTGAAGCACTTGAAAGGAACAGAGGTAAGATTGAAGCTGTTAGTTCTTCGTTAGGAGCAAATTTTATTATCAAACTTAATAAATAAATGAAATGTCCATAAAACTACTTATTGTTGAAAACGAAGAACCTCAAATTAAATTACTTAGAGATGCCATTGAAATTTATAATAAAAATGGTGGTATACAGATAATTTTAGATGAAGCTACTAATCTTAATCAAGGGTTAGAAAAATTAAGAACTAATGATTATGACGGTGCAATTGTCGATTTGCGACTTGAACAGAATGATACAGTTGGCCTAGGAAATCAAATCTTAAAGGAGATTAAATCTAGACTTCGATTTCCTGTTCGAGTTATATCTGGCCATTTAGGTGACTTAGATGCCGAACTGCAAGAAGAAAATTATTTATACAGTTGCAAAAACCGTGGGGATGAAGATTATGATAGCATCTTATCAGAATTTGTCGATATATATTCGACAGGTATAACTGGCATATTAAACAATAAGGGGTTAATAGAAAAAAACATTAACACCATATTTTGGAAACACCTTTCAATAATACTTCCAGTGTTTGTAAAACACAAAGCAGAAAATAAAGGATGGGATGGGGAAAAGGTTTTACTAAGATATATTTCTTCACATATTCTTGAATATCTTGAGATCAGCATAGAAAATAATCTTGAACCAGTACATCCAATCGAGTTTTATATAAAACCACCGATTAAAGACAAAATATTTACAGGTGATATAATTAGATTTAAAAACACAAATGATTTTGGTGTAATTCTAACACCCGCTTGTGATTTAGCAACTGATGCAAACAGATTAAAACCAAAAGCCAAATTTGTTACTGTTGCGTGTATCTATAAATATGCTGATGTTGTACATGGAAGAAAACCAGAACATGTAACTGAATTAGTTAAAAATAATTTAGATTTAAAATATCACTTTCTGCCAAAAACAATTTTGTTTGAAGGAGGATTCGTGAATTTTCAACATATTATAAGCATACCGATTAAACAAATAGCAGACAAGGGTCAGTTTGAGGTTGAATGTGTAATAACAAATCCTTTTAGAAAAGATATTATCTCACGTTTTGCAAATTATTTTGCAAGACAAGGTCAGCCTTCGTTTGAATAAAAAAAAACACAATGATAGAAATCGAAGATTTAGAAGATTTAAATAAAGAAGATATAATTAATCTGATACTTGAGCAAAAGTCTAAGGTAATTGATTTTTATATTTACAAAGATACGGTACAGTTTTCAAGTGAGAATATAGCCATTGCCATTGATTATGCTAATCTTGCATATTCCGGGCAATTACTTTATGATATTGCTGATGAATTTGAATACGATAAAGTTTCACCCGCAGAAAACAAGAGTGTTTTATTTAAGATAAAATGCAAAGATATAGAATCATTGGCAGAAGTTTTATTGGAAATTTCTTATGGATATGTAAACGATTATCCTGACGATGATGATGAGTCTAATTTTCAGGAACTTTCTTCAAATTATATTGATGAAGTTATAGGTGGTTCAATAACTAAAATTGCCTGTCCGTATTTTATTGAGGTCTACAAAGAATTCTCAGTCGAAGAAGATGACGAGGAACATAAAAGCAAGAATGAATAAAAATATATTTTATTTTAACAATTGTGTATCTCGCTTGAAAATATATGATCGTTACACAAATTCGCAATTCGCGAATAGCGAATTGAAAAGATAATTTCCTTCATTTTGTCGATAACTTCCTTCCAAAAATCCTTACTCAAAACCTATCTTTGCAGCCCATGCGCGAGTTAGCCGAATTAAACGAATCCCAGTTCAATGCCGTCACCACCATCCACGGTCCGGTGATGATCATTGCCGGTCCGGGCTCCGGAAAAACGCGGGTACTCACCTATCGCATCGCCTACCTCATCAAAAATAATGTCGATCCCTTTCGCATCATGGCGCTCACCTTCACCAACAAGGCGGCGGCGGAAATGCGCGAGCGTATCTCGCATATCGTGGGCCACGAAGCGCGCAATTTATACATGGGTACTTTCCACTCGGTGTTCGCCCGCATCCTGCGCGCCGAAGCACACCGCATGGGCTATCCCAATAATTTTACCATCTACGATCCCGACGACTGCAAGAGCGTGCTGAAAAGCATCATCAAGGAAGAAGGATTGAACGATAAACTCTATAAACCGGCTACCGTATTCTACCGCATCTCTTCGGCAAAAAACTCGCTGATAGATGCCAAAAAATACGCGGAAAATATCGACCTCGTCTCCGATGACGAAAGCAGCGGCCGTCCCAAAATAAAAGAGCTCTTTGCCAAATACCAGGACCGCTGCTTCAAATCCGGCGCCATGGATTTCGACGATTTATTGCTGAAAATGTACGAGCTGCTGACAAAGTTTCCGGATGTGCTCTACAAATACCAGCAGCGTTTCACGCATATCTTAATCGATGAGTTTCAGGATACCAACAACGCGCAGTATTCCATCGTCAAGCTTTTTGCCGGACAGCACGAAAACGTATGCGTGGTGGGCGACGATGCACAAAGTATCTATGCCTTCCGCGGTGCCACCATCGAGAATATCTTAAATTTCGAACGCGACTATCCGGATTTAAAAGTCTTTAAACTGGAACAAAATTACCGTTCCACCGAGCATATCGTCAGCGCGGCGAACGACATCATCAAGCACAATAAAGCGCAGCTGCCCAAACAAATCTGGACAGACAACAAAGGCGGCGAAAAGATAAAAGTGTACAAAACCGCCAGCGATACCGACGAAGCGCGCATCGTGGCCAATGCCATTTTCGACCAGAAAATGCGCAACCACCTCATGCATTCCGAGTTCGCGATTTTGTACCGCACCAATGCGCAGTCGCGTTCCTTTGAGGAAGCCCTGCGCAAACTCAATATTCCGTACAAGATTTACGGAGGCCTGTCCTTCTATCAACGCAAGGAAGTAAAAGATTTCATTTCGTATTTGCGTGTAGTCGTGAATCCGAATGATGAAGAAGCCTTAAAACGCATCATCAACTATCCTGTGCGCGGCATCGGCAATACCAGCATCGACCGCTTGATTGTCACCGCCAACGAACACGATTTACCCTTATGGCATGTGGTGGAAAAGCCGGAAATCATCAACGATATGCAGTCGCGCGCCAAACAGCTGATTCGCGATTTCAGTATCATGATCAAAAGTTTCCGCGCGATGCTCGCCGGCAAAAATGCCTACGAAATTGCGGAATACATCGGCAAGCAAACCGGTCTCATTCAGGATTTATACAAAGACAAAACACCGGAAGGTATTTCGCGTTTCGAAAATATTCAGGAGCTCTTAAATGGTATCAAGGAATACACCGTGGGCGAACAGCCGGAATACGAAGAAGATGAAGTGCGTCCGGAAAATGACCTCGCAGCTTACTTACAGCAGATTTCTTTATTGACAGATATGGACGATTCCAAAGATGAAAATAAAGAGAAGGTGAAGCTAATGACCATACATGCGGCGAAAGGACTGGAATTTACGAGTGTATTTATTGTGGGTCTGGAAGAGAATCTGTTTCCGTCCATCATGTCGATGAATACCCGCGAAGACCTGGAAGAAGAACGCCGTTTGTTTTATGTAGCCATCACGCGTTCCAAAAGATTCCTCACGCTTTCCTATGCGCTGACGCGTTATAAATTCGGGCAGCTCAATTATTGCGAAGCGAGCCGTTTCATCGATGAAATAGCAGAAGAAAACAAAACCTTTTTCGGACAAAAAGAACCGCAGAAACCAAAAGCGGAACAGAAATCGTTCTTCGGCGATGATGAGAATACGAAATGGTACCTCAGCAAGCAGTATCAGAAGAAACAAATCATTGAGCCATCCAAACCGGAAATAACGGAACCACCAAAGAACCTCACTAAAATCAATACTGCTGCTAAAGCGGGAGCTTCCATTTCTTCCGACCTGAAAGACTTAGAGGCCGGCATGCACGTGATACACGAGAAATTCAACCAGGGAAAAGTCATCAGCGTGGAAGGCGGCGGCGAGAACCGCATTGCCACCATCTATTTTGAAACCGTCGGCAATAAAAAAATCATGCTGAAGTTTGCCAAGTTGCAGATTGTGGAGTAGCTTTTTAATTTGATATTGCTTCTTAATTTTATTACCCTGACACCCTCCTAGCCTCCCTTGATAGGGAGGAATCGGTCAGTGAATGACATACCGTTTCCCTCCTAGCAAGGAGGGAGGAAGGGAGGTGTAAAATCACAAACCTAAACCTTCTGCGAATTTCCCGTACTTTCTAATTGGCAGCAAGGTTAATTCATGACGTTTGTTCCATCCACAGCACGAGGCGAAGAAAAAATCAGACAAGGAATAATTTATTTCGCAAGACACCTCACCCTGTCAAGCGAAGCTTGACATCCCTCTCTCCCGAATAGTCGGGAGAGAGGGTGGCTCGTCGCAGACGAGACGGGTGAGGTAAAGAGTTGAAGGATGAAATAAAAATCCGTATTTTCGCATGGTGAAGAAGACACTCCTCTCATATCTCATATCCATCACCTCCTT
>JADLAJ010000018.1 GCA_020848255.1 Chitinophagales bacterium | reverse complement strand
TTTTCTTATTTTTTCCGGGAACATCTATTACACACTCGCCATCGCTTTCGGAAAAAGCCAGCGAAACAGAATCGGCAAGGCGATATAAATTATCTTCTGTTTGTTCTGCAGTAGCTCTGTCTATTAAAATAAATTTTTCTTTTTTCTTATTCAGTGCTGCAATCTCTTTTTCTTCGACATCTTCTGTTTTTATCACTTCGCCATCCAGCAATAAACGCTGTATACCGTCCTGCAAAAGTGTTTCCAGTTTATTTTTGGTGATTTCTATTAAAGGAGAAAGAATCTGAATTTTAGAATTCTCTTCCAGTGTTTTTATGTAATCAATCACATCGGAAACTTCCTGTTTTTGTACCAGTTTTCCTGAAACAGGCGAATAAGTCTTGCCGACTTTTGCATACAACAAACGCAGATAATCATAGATTTCCGTCAAGGTGCCCACCGTGCTTCTAGTCGTTCCCGTCGTTGTTTTTTGCTCGATGGCAATCGCCGGAGAAAGCCCTTTAATATAATCTACATCCGGTTTATCCATGCGACTCATGAATTGGCGCACGTAGGAAGAAAGCGATTCTACATAGCGGCGTTGTCCTTCTGCATACAACGTATCTATGGTTAAAGAAGACTTACCGGAACCTGAAACACCGGTTACTACTACGAGTTTATTTCTGGGTATTTCAACATCAATATTTTTGAGATTATGTGTGCGCGCGCCCTTAATAAATATTTTATTATCACTGTTTACCGTTATTTTTTTTGCTTTCGACATACTACAGGCACCCTTTTTGCGTTAAATACTGTTAATGACAATACTTAATTGGTTTTTGTTTATTAATCTTGGTAATAATTAACTCACGTAATACAATAAACTATTGAATAATATCTACATGACAACGGCAATTATTTTAACACGCAAAAAATTGGTATCATGTATCCTATTGTTCAAACTGACAATGAGCTTCTCCAAAGATATATAAATGGAGATGAAAATGCGCTCGCCTTCCTATTGAAAAAGTATCAGCGAAAAATCTTTTCGTTCATCATGATGCGGGTCAAAGACCGTGCACTGGCGGAAGATATTTTTCAGGATACGTTCTTTAAAGTAATCGACAGCCTGAAATCCGGACGATATAATGAAGAGGGTAAGTTTTTGCCCTGGGTAATGATGATTGCCAACAATTTATGCATGGACCATTTCCGTCGCAATAAACGAATGCCGACTATCGTGGACAGCGACGGCAAAGATATCCTGAATGTATTGCGTTTTGCCGATGAAAGCAGAGAAGATAAAGTGATGCGCGAGCAAACGGTAAAGCAGATAAAAGATATGGTAGAATTATTGCCTGCCGACCAGAAAGAAGTGCTGATTTTGCGCCACTATGCCGATCTGAGTTTCAAAGAAATTGCGGAAATGACCGGAACGAACATCAATACGGCTTTAGGCAGAATGCGTTATGCCTTATTAAACCTGAGAAAAATGATTGGCGAAAAAGCAATCGTGATGTAGATGTTAGTAGTAAGGAATAAGTAGTAAGTAAAAATTCAAATATGGAGGCTCAGCGAGGTAAAACTTACTGAGTCTTTTTTATTGCATGAACGTTAAGTACAAAGTACAAGCCGGCAATGAAAAAATCAGACCGTCAAATCTGTCTAAGAAACCACCGTGTCCCGGTAATGCAGTTCCGGAATCTTTTATCTGTAAATTTCTTTTAATCATGCTTTCCGCTAAATCGCCATATGTGCTGGTAACAGAAGTTATAACGGCTAAGATAACGTAGGTAATCAGGCTTACATTATATCCGGTCCATTTCGGAAATAACAACCACACAATATAAGCGAACAAGACAGCTCCTAAGGTGCCGCCCACAAATCCTTCCCAGGTTTTTTTAGGTGAAATACGCTCAAACAATTTATGTTTACCTAAAAATCTTCCTGCGAGATACGCAAAAGAATCATTGCTCCATGCAAAAATCATAATGGCCAGTAAATAATGCCAGCTGTATTCTCCGGCATGAAATGCCAGCAAACAGGAAGAAGACAATGGTATCGCCAGATAAAAAATGGCCATGGAGTTTAAACAAACATTGTAAAAAGGCTTTTCACTTTTTGTATACATCTCAATCACTAACCATGTTAACGGAAAACCACATACCACCGACCATGATATAAGCGGAATTTTGTTGCTTGCTACCAAAAAGACAATGCCAAAAATAATGACACTGAAAACCGTATTAATCAATTTATAGGTTGTTTTCCATTTTGGTGTGGAGGAGAGTAAATTGTGGATGATGCCATGATACTCATTGATACACAATACCACTAACAAGGAAAATAAAATCAAAAAAGAATACTCACTCAGAATAACGCCACCAATCATGACAATTAAAAAAAAGAAACCTGTTATTACGCGTGTTGTGATATCTCCCATGTAAGCAATTGTTGAATTTAGAATCCGTCATGTGCCCAAATCTTATTCGGAATTCGGCATCAGAAAAAAGATGCTGAAACAAGTTCAGCATGACATTCGTTCTTTACACAAAAGTACTATTTTTTCTCTTTTGTGCGAAATGGTAAAAAATGTAGCATAATCCTGCAAAAGCTGCCGTATAAACGATTAATTCCAATGCTTTTGGCATTACCGGATTGTCTACATCCATCTTATAAATGCCTTTATTGTTTAAGTACATAAAGACAACCTGTGAGCCATTGTTTACCGCATGCGCAAAAATACTCGTCCACAAACTACCCGAATAATAAAAAAGATAGCCTAAGAACATCCCTAAAATAACACGCGGCAGAAATCCGGAAAA
>JADLAJ010000017.1 GCA_020848255.1 Chitinophagales bacterium | reverse complement strand
GGTCTTCTTGTAGTGCTGCTGTCAAACTGCTGCAAAAGTAGGAAGAATATTTGTCATTCTGAATTCCGGAAATGAGTGCTGTCATCTCGAACGTAGTGAGAGATCCCGGATAGAAATTGAAAGACCATTTGCTGTTTATTCAATAGATTCCGCTCCCGAGAATTCGGGATTGGAATGACGTAAAGTTCGGAATGCAGCAAAATGTTACGTATTTTGGCATACAAATTTAAATCTATGCAATCCGCTTCTTTATCTGTTATAAAAAATGAATTACAGCACATTCCGCAGGAAGCGCTGGTGGAATTGTGTATCCGAATGGCGAAATATAAAAAGGAAAACAAAGAATTGCTGAATTACCTCTTGTTTGAAAATACGAATGAACAGGAGTATGTCAACGCGATAAAAAAGGAAATGCAGAATGAGTTTGCGGAGATGAATGTGTCCAACCTATTTCTGGCCAAGAAAAGTATACGACGTATTTTGCGTATAGCGAATAAGTACATCAAATATTCCGGACAGGCGGAAACAGAGATACAAGTGCTGCTGCATTTTTGCAAACTATTAAAAGCATTAAAGATAGATTATACGAAAAGCACCGCCATGGTGAATTTATACAACAGCCAGCTGAAGAAAATCAATAAAGCCATGAAAACCCTGCACGAAGATTTGCAATATGAGTATAAGAAGGATTTGGAGGCTATTTCCTGATTCATCGTGAAACCTAATAGATTTTATACGGTTGGCAGCCAACAAAGTCATAGGAAATACTTCTAATTCTCACTTGCCCTATTTAATTTATTTATTTTTGATTCTAAACCAATTAAATTTGATGGATTTGGAAATAAATTTGCAACACTTTCCGGCGCAAGAAGACCTGGGTGGATTTCTGCACCTTTTTCAATTATTTTTGAAAATAAATCAATTGAGTTTTTTAATCTTTCTATTTGTTCTGGAGATTCTTCAATACTGAAATTTTCATCAAACAACAACTTCGCTTCTGATTCAATCATAAGATTTAAAGCAATTTTTTGTTTTTCTTGGATTTCTTTCAAGCTATCATTTTTTATGTTAAGGCTTCTAACTTGTTGCTCAAGCATTCTGCCTTCTTGAAGTTTCTTAAATATTACCATGCTTGCCCATACCACGCCACCTATAAGTGTAATTGCAGCAGAAGAGCCTAGAAATACATTTAGCCATATAGAACCATTTTCAACACTTGTAATCTCAGCCTTTCCACCAATTTTATCATTATACAATATTTGAGATAATGCGATATGAATGTCTTTTGAGAATTTTGACAGTTCTTCAAAATCTTTTGTTGGAGGGAGTTTTATTGAAATTGAATTTTCTTTTTCTTCAGGTGTAATCTGTTTGATAACATTTCTTATTAATATTGCTTTTTCTAGTAAATCATCATTGAGTCTTAAAAATGAACTACCATCTGATTGATTTGCTGATATGAAGTCATTGCCAGATTTATATACATTAGTTTGTGTTAAAATATTTACTTGTTCCTGAAGTAAATATAATTCATCAAGTATCATTATTGCTTTTCTGAAATTATTTAGACCATGTATTTCAAATACATTCCCTTTGGAAGTATTTAATATCTCGCTTGATATATTTAATAAATTGATTACTAAATCAAGTCGTTCATGAAAGTGTTTTAATTTGCTTTGCATTTATTTTCATTTAATTCAAACTGCCAAAATCTACCGGCACCACACGCGAAATACCTTGTTTTACCATGGTAACACCGTAAATAGAATCTACACAAGCCATGGTAGATTTATTGTGCGTCACCAGAATAAACTGGGAGTTCTGCGAGAACTTGCGGATGGCTTCGTTGAACTTGCGTACGTTCGCGTCATCCAGCGGCGCGTCTACCTCATCGAGAATACAGAAGGGAGCCGGTTTGTATAGGTATAAACCAAACAGCAAGGATAAAGCCGTCAGCGTTTTTTCTCCACCCGACAACTGGTTGATGCCTTGTGGTCTTTTTCCTTTCGGTTTCGCAATAATATCAATTTCTGATTCCAAAGGATCATCCGGATTTACCAGTACTAAATCGCAATTGTCATCTTCCGTAAACATACTTCTGAATACGCTGATAAAGTTCTCGCGCACCGCATGGAAGGTTTCCAAAAACTGACCTTTCGCCGTGTTCTCGATTTCCAGCATGGTTTGCAGTAAGTTCTCTTTGGAATCTACCAGATCCTGTTTTTGCGTATTGATAAATACAAAACGTTCGTTCATTTCATTGTACGCTTCTTCCGCCATCGGGTTCACTTCCCCAAAGTTTTCGATACGGCGTTTTACTTTATCTAAACGATCGCTCAAATCTTCTTTTGGTGTTTCCGGCAATTCCAAAGAAGCTGTAAATTCATCTGCATCAATATGGAATTCAATCGACAAACGTTCTTTTAAAACATTCAGTTTTAATTTAAGTTCGCTGAGCAATTCCTTCTTGTTCATGATGGTTTGCTCAATCGATTGTTTGTTTTTGTTTTTCTCGCGGATAGCATCTTCAATAGTATTAATGCCGTCTTTCACCTTGTAGTAATCCGTTTCCTGCTCGGAAAGAAATTGCATTTGCGATTCTTTTTCCTTGTAAGATTCTATTAATTCCGTTTCCAGTTTTTCAATCGATTCCGCCAGAATATCAATTTCCAGTTGTGAGTTTTCAATTTCCGTAGTGGCAGTTTGCAAACGGTTTTGATTCTCTTCCAGCTGATGCTGTTTGTACGTCAGTGTCTGCTGATTGGATTTCAGTTTGTTTTCCTGCTGAATAAATAAAATATTCGTCTGGTTAAAGGCCTGTGAAAACTGATTATACAGCTCATTTGCTTTTCTGAAATCAATTTCTAAATTGTCTAAAGCGGTTTTGTGGTCATTTGCCGTACCGACATGTTCACCTAATAAGGTTTGCAGCGGCTCAATTTCCAGCAGCAATTGCTCGATTTGGTCGTGCAATGCCTGTGCCTGAGAAGTGATTTTCCCGATAGAGTTTTCTTCACTTTCTATCTTGGATTTTTTAGCGACCAATTCTTTTTCCACTTGCTGTAATTGATGCGATTCACGCTCAATTACATTTCTGAATGAATTGACTTTAAGGTGCTGTAACTCATTGTAATTATCCTGTGTAATTTTCTTCAGGTGCATTACTTCCGTTTCCAGTTCCTTGATTTCTTTTTCCAGAATCTCCAGATTTTTCAAACGTCCCAAACGTTTACCTTCAAATAAACCAACGGCACCACCGGAAATCTGTTTGTCCGATTTTAATAAATGACCGGAATTGGAGATGATGAAAATATCTTTCTTGTTTTCAATTTTAT
>JADLAJ010000016.1 GCA_020848255.1 Chitinophagales bacterium | reverse complement strand
GTTCTGTCGAATGGTCTGAGTATAGATATTGTATTATAAACATCCGGAATGGAGGAAGCAATTCCCATTTGACCGCGTTTTATTTTCATAAAAATCCAACCGCCTGATTTATTTTGCAGATAGATATTAACAAAATCGCTTTCGTAAGCATATCCCAATTCTATATATGCATCATACTGACGTTTAATAATATCCGGCCCAAAAAAGGCAAGTGTTATCCTTTCGGCGCTTTTAAATGAAGCATCCTGTGCATCCCAGTAAAATTTTGTGCCCGTAAGCAGCATATTATAATCTAAACTTTTAGGGATAAACATAGAGTCCATAGAATATAATGCACCAATTAATCTGTTAGATTCCAGGGTATCTTTTGTTAATACAGATAATGTTCTCTGTACTGCTTTATTACGTTTATAGCTGGTAAAACTGGCTGATTCTTCTGCAACAATAAAAGGAGAAATAATTGAACTGGCTATTGCGGGTTGAATCATAAATTTCAAAGCAATATCCGCTGTTACTTCTAAATTCTGATTAGAAGGCGTGTAGGTAAAATTCCCGACAGTCATTACTTTACAAGGATCTAATCTTAAACCGAATCCTATTTCTCCCGAAGCAGTAATTGCTTTGGTGTTTTCATTATATTTTAAACATGAATTGTGAGAATATGGGGAGTTAAAGGCATTTTCATCTCCGAAGTTAATACTTCCCGGCTCTGATTTACTATACGCCATTGAACCCTTTATGTTCATAATGGAGGCGTCGCTGGCTGATCGTTTATCCTGTAAAATAGCACTGTAAAATTCAGGAATACTTTTATCTAACATTAAGCCAACAAACAAACTGTTATTTGCCTGACTTAAAATACTATCCATACTAACAGACGGTTTTTTCGGGTCGAGGTTCTGAATATTCGGAATCCAGTCGCTGGTGTTATTTGCTATATCGACTTTAACGGCTCCATCCAGGAAAATATCTTTATGTCTGGAATCGAAATCAAATTTTCCTTTATAGTAAATCTTGTTATCCAGTTTAAAACCTGCTGCTTCTTCAATGGTTGTTTTTGCAAACGTAAATATTTTACTCATATCCCTGCTGTCAGCCGATTTTTTACCTTTTTTAGATTCGTAAATCGGTTGTCCTCTGTATGGATTGTTGACATTTACATCGGCAATAGCTACCTTCTCCACTGTGCCATTGTTCATTTTAAAATAATAGACACCTGTTCCGGAGAAATCATTTCTTCCTACAATATTTACCTCTGCATCTTTAACCGTATGATAGGCACTATCCGCGTTGAATACAATTAAAGCATTTTTTAAAGTACGCACTGTTCCGTCCTGTTCTATGAATATTTCTCCTTTATCCGGAATTACTTTTGAATCTGCAAGACGCAACTCATTAATACCACCGAAGTGAATAGAATTATCGTTCAAATTCAATTCAGCATCTGAGGTAACAAATTTCAGAGAGTCTTTGGTTGGGTCCGTTGACAACAGAAAGAACTTACTGGTTTTAGATGCTGCATTTAAGGTCAGTATGTTCTTAGCTATATCAAAATGTAAGAATTTTGGATTAGCCACATATTTAAAGGATTCCAGCGGAATAGTATCATTCTTATTTAACTCAATATCTGCAATCTTATTATCGAGATCAAATTTTGCATTTACATCATTGGATGCTAATAAAGAAACACCATCATCCGTAGACAAATTCAGCTTTCCGTTTTTAGCTTCAAATTTCCTTGATTTAAACGTAATATCATCCGACTGCAATTTGGTATGATTCCAGGAAAGCACACCCACACCATATAAGTTTTTATTACTCAAGATAAGTTTTCCGTCTAATTCTGTCGTGCCATTGTACATACTGAATTTCTCATCTTTCCCTTCAGAAATTACGAGTGAATCTTTTTTTACATTCCAGATGAATGAAGACTGATTGATATTTGTTTGCGGCAAGTTAGCTGTTTTATCTTCTACAATCCGTACACTGTCGAGCTGTGCATACACGCTATCCATAAAAAAGAAGGAGGTATCTGCATATAATTTAGCCGGACCAAACTCAAACAAACCTTTCCCGGATAAACCACTATTATTTAACCTTAGATCTGCAGTATATTTTCCTTTATTGCCAAATAAGTTGTATCCTTTAGCTCCGGTGTTTACATCAATACCAAATGCCTTGTCATCCTGCAATTTCAACCCTGATTTAATCGGCTCGAAAATCCCTCCGGAAATCAGCTGGCCATCCAGTTGCAGATTTTGTGTATTAATGGTATTCAAACTATCCAGTTCAAACGGATATACCTGATAGAAAAATTTATCTTTATTGTACTTGTCTCCGTTAGGTCCTTTATCGTAAGTAACTTTCGCCGTATCACCACTGGAGAAAAAAGGATATTTTAAATTATTGTTGGTACCTGATTTATTGTTAGGTTCTGCAATATGCAATACGCCTGTAATATTTTGTATCGGTGTTTTAGAACGGATAAGTTTAATCTGTCCTTTTTCATCCGGCTTATCTGATTCAGGGACGTATACTACCATTGAGTCAACATTCTTCATATTAAATGTGTAGTTATCGTAATCGAAGTCTACTTTTTTGGCGACAAAATCAAAATTACCAACCTGTATTTTTCCGCCAAGCGTCATTACCCTGTTTTTACCAATTCTTACGGTGTCGTTATTCGGAATAAATTTTACACCAGACTTGGTACTCATATTTATTTCTTCCACGCCATACACTTCCAGAATGTTTGTTTTAATATCCAGACGTGCATTCAGGTTTCTTTTAAAGGAAGCAAATTTTATAAAATCATAATCCTGTTTTCCACGCGCTGCCATGGCCTGATTCACCAGCTTTTCCTTCACTTCAATCATACGTGTGGATGGATTATAATTGATATAGCCATCTTCCACCAATTTATAAAAAACAGATTCCGTTGCAGCGTAGGGTGCACCTGGATTAATATCTGCGGCAAGACCTCTTGCATCTACAAATCTGTCGCCGCCGCTATCATAATACCTGAAAATTTTATCTATCGGGCCCTGCTCGGAAGGTCCTTTATATTTATTCTCCAGATTTGGCTGATAGTAGTTGAACGATTCGAAAATAGCAGGCTTATCACCGGACAAAGTAATCATAAAGAATTTAATTATGGTACTGTCTAAATTCCACATCATTTCATCCGTATAAAAGAACATTTTGTGGTATTCGCTGGTGAATGGTTGTTTGGAAAGCGGTTTTATATCTCTGTATGCTTTTACATCTTTTGATTTAGAGAAATAAGAAAAATTTACAAACGGATGTACAATGTTATTATCTTTTAAAAAGATGGTCATCGATGCATCTTCGATATTTATATCCTTAAAATCTTTTATCTGTATTCTCTTTGCAGTAACACGCACCAATTCTTTTCCGTCTTTTCCGGATAATGATAATTTGGGCAACACTGTATCTGAACCTACACTGTAAATCTTTGTGCCCTCCAGCTCGAAACCACCGCTTAATTTTACTTCTTTACCAAGTGTATTAAAATTTACGTTATTGCTGTATGAACGAAATTTTGGGTACAATCTTTCCTGAGACTTTGCCTGTAATAACTTATCTGTATAAGTACCCAGTAATACTTCATTCAGTACCGGTTTGAAAGTAAATTTAGCAGAATCGATAATAATATCTGACTTAGAAAAATTAATCTGGTGATTTTTAAAATTGACAAAATTATTTGCCGGATCAAATCCCGAACGTTGTAAACTTATCGAACCGCTGCTACCTATCCATAAATTCTCCAGGGGATAATACTTCCCTTGTTCATTTTTTATCGTTAATGTGTCTGCGTTCGAAATACCTGTTAAATCGGTTGCAACAAAGGTAAACACAGGTTTGTCGTCTTTAAACTCAACGGTATAATCCCCTGTGGTTTGCCATGAGTTAGTGTTGGTATAATACAAGGAGTTTTTAGTGTACAAATTCGTCAGGTATTCAATATAGCCTGTAAACTCCTTAATATTTCCCGGCTTTGCTCTGTCAATCAATGCTTGTAAAATATCAAAATTCTTATCTATCGCGGCAGTGTTTGCTTTGGTAGCATCCAGCGTAAGCAGTAAAGCGCCTAATTCAAAAAACGCAGGATAGGCCGACGCCTTTTTTCCCAGCATAGATTGGGTGATGCCTTTTATTTTAAAAAAATAAACCGATGCTTTTCCGGATGTTATGGCTTGCGGAAATTTTTCAGCCACTTGCTTACAATCTTCTCTGGTACAATTTGCTTTCACAAATTCTGCATATGCTTTTCCAAAACCTGCATTATCGTTTGGAAATTCCTTTGGGTACTGCGCAAACAAGAGACAGGTACCCATCACCATAAGGCAACAAAAAAGTGTAAGTTTCTTCATGTATATTTCTTTACTGTTTCTCTGTTTTTTGAAATACAATACAATCCCAGTTATGCTGAGTAGTATGATAGTTAGCTATCAAATTACAGTCCAAAGCCTTATCTGAAACTAATTTAACATCTTCTGAATAAAATCCCGAGACAATCAGCTTGCCATTGGGCGTTAAGATGGATGCTAATGTATGCATATGTTCCACCAAAAAATTACGGTGAATATTTGCTAAGACAATATCAAAGGTTTTGCCAGTAACCTGTTCCAGATCACCAATTTCCGGTTGAATGCTTTCGCTGTTATTCAATTCAATATTTTCGATGCAATTCTGATAACACCATTCGTCATTATCCAACGCAATACAATTTTTTGCACCCAGTTTCTCCGCTAAAATGGCTAAAATCCCGGTACCTGAGCCGCAATCTAACACCGTTTTATCCTTAAAATCCAATAAGCGCATATTTTGTATCATCTGCGAAGTGGTGGGATGATGCCCTGTGCCGAAAGACATCTTGGGTTCTATGATAATTTCGTGCTTCACTTCAGGATTTGCAGCATGAAAAGTAGCGCGCACATATGCGAAATCATCAATCAGGATTGGCTGAAAACTGCTTTCCCATTTTTCATTCCAGTTTTTATTTTCCAGTTCTGAAATACTATAAGTTGTTTGATGCTGCTCACAAATTTCTATAATAAACAGCTCTGCTTCTTCCTTATTTTCCTCAGCAACATAAATGCATACTTCATTTTCCTTCTCTTCCAGACCTTCAATATCTATTGCAGCAAACAAACCGACAAATTCATCTTTATCTATACTGTTTTCAAAAGGAGAAACAGGTCTGTCTTTATATTCTTTTTCGGATTGATTATCTGTATCAGCAGCAATATCATTTTTGAATAAATGATTCGGAAACGGTATAGTATAAATGAGTGTCATTTTTATTTCATTGATTTTATTATTGCAGCAAATTCGTCTGCTTTTAAAGAAGCACCTCCCACCAGTCCGCCGTCAATATCTTTACAGGCAAACAGTTCTTCAGCATTTTTTGCATTCACACTTCCGCCATATAAAATGGAAATTTGTTCAGCTATTTCTTTATCATATTTTTCTGCAATTTCATTTCTGATAAACGCATGTACTTCCTGTGCCTGTTCGGGTGAGGCAGTTTTCCCTGTGCCTATCGCCCAGATGGGCTCATATGCTATGACGGTATTTTTTAGTTCATTTTCTGACAATTGGAAAATACATTCTTCCAGTTGCGCTTTTATGAAATTGAAATGTTCGTTTTGCTCTCTTATTTCCAAAGGCTCTCCGCAACAAAAAACGGGAATCAAATCTTTCTTTTGTGCCTGATGAATTTTCTGCAGCAGCACTTCATTCGTCTCATGAAAATATTGTCTTCTTTCAGAATGACCTATAATCACATATTTGACCTCCAGAGATGCGATTATTTTAGCGGAAACCTCTCCGGTGTAAGCACCCTGTTCGTGTTCACTGCAATTCTGCGCGGCTGCAAACATATTAGGGTATTTTGCAAACATGGAAGAACAGTAATGAATATAAGGAAACGGCGATGCCACCACCACGATTTTAGTATCTGATAAATTATAATCATCATACTGTGCCAGAATGCCGTTTACCAAAGCAAGCGCTTCGTCTTTATCGGCATTCATTTTCCAGTTTCCGGCTATTATTTTTTTACGCATTGTTTATTTTGTCTGAACTATGATTAATATGACTGACATGATGTTTTAGACAATCATTTTAACTTTACTTATTCTCAAAAATATATTTCAAAATACTTCTGTCAGCTTCGCTTAATGAAATTCCTCTTCGTTCCATAACGCGTTGTGCAACTTCATACGCTTTTTCCAGTTCAAACACCGCATCATTTCCCCAGGCAAAATCAGGAACAAACTTTGAAGGAAATCCGGAACCGAAAACATTGGCACAAACACCTACTACCGTACCGGTATTAAACATGGTATTAATACTGCTTTTTGCATGATCGCCCATAATCAGTCCGCAAAACTGCAGTCCCGTATTGATATAATCTTTTGCAGGATAATTCCAGGCTTTTACTTTACCGTAATTATTTTTCAGGTTAGAATTGTTAGTATCTGCTCCCAGATTACACCATTCGCCTATCACAGAATTTCCCAAAAAACCATCGTGTCCTTTGTTGGAATAGCCGAAAATAACGGAATTGGAAACCTCTCCCCCCACTTTGCTGTGCGGTCCGATGGTGGTATCTCCGTACACTTTGGTCTGCATTTTCAGAGCAGCGTTTTCACCCAGTGCAAACGGGCCCCGCACCGTGCAGCCTTCCATCACTTCACATTCTTTACCCAAATACACAGGACCATTTTTTGCATTCAAAACGGAACATTCGCAAATCACACCTTCTTCCACATAAATTTCAGTTCCCAATAAAGTATTAGTAGATGATAACTTTTCCGGATTTGGTTTTAATCCTAAGCGTTGGATGTCATTTTTTATTTCCTGCCCGTTTAAAGAAAAAATATCCCAGGGGTAGTTAATTATCGAATTATTGAATGGCAGAATTACTGAATCTATTTTCTGAACGGCTAATTTCAGTTCCTGCAAAGATGATACAGCCTCATTTGTTTTTACGGCAACAATAGTTTTATCTGATTCCAGTATACTATTGTTTGACAATTGTTCTATAGCATTTACCAGTTCTTGGTTAGGCAACACACTTGCATTGATAAAAACAGTATTTTCTTTTTTCTCGTATGTGTACTTTGCCTGCAAATACTCCTGTGTCAGAATATCCACTTTCACCTTCAACTGTTTTTCCCACTTTTCCTTTATGGTTAAAATTCCTATCCGGATATCCGCCACGGCTCTGGTTGCCGTGAGTGGCAGCAAATTATTTCGTTCGTTTCCGTCAAAAAGGACAATGTGTTGAATCGGCATAGTGTAAAAATAAAAAAGTCGCAACGTAATGTTGCGACTTTTGTAAAATATCTTACTAACTAAATTATTTTTTAGCGTATTTTTTGTTGAATTTGTCGATACGACCTGCTGTATCCAGTAATTTTTGTTTACCGGTATAGTACGGGTGAGACACATTAGAAACCTCTAATTTTACTAACGGGTATTCGTTGCCGTCTTCCCATTTGATAGTTTCTCTTGAATTAGCACAAGATTTTGCTAAGAACATATGGTCACAAGAAAAGTCTTTAAAAACGACAAATCTGTATTCTTTTGGATGGATATCTGCTTTCATATAAGTTTAATTTGGAGTGCAAAGATAGGAATTTATTTGAAATTTAGGAAACATGAAAATGAGATAATTATTAAATCTGCGTAAAAAGTGCTAAATAACTGAAAATAAAATGGTTAAACATGTAAAACCGTCACTTCTTGAGCGTAATCTTTAGTGCCCCGCTGGTTTTCATGGTTGAGGTCAGGGATACATTCTGTATTTTTTTACCATCTTTCACCGTTATAGAAGCGGTATTTGGCGGTTCCTTTCCTAAATTTATGGCATCCAGCACCAGATAATTCTTGGTTTTTTCCAGATGTATACTTAGTATTTTTTTAGCTTTTGTTAGCAACACGTTCTGTAAAATCGGCTTTTTGTTCAAATATAAATTAATGGAATCTCCGTCTTCGTTGTATCTGTCCCAATATTCAATAGTGATGTCTGCACTGTTCACCTCAATCTCATCTTTTACAAAAACAGGGCGCATTTTCACTTGTTCAAAGGTATCTATAACCGGCGCTCTGTCCTCATTCTTCGCCACAATCTTGGTTTCTGTTTTCTTAAAATCTTCTATGCTGGAAGCAATATTGACATTGTTTGCAGGAGCCGTTTCTATATTATTTTCAAGTAATAGTTTGGTAGAATCGACTTTGTTCTCAGCTAAAGTCGGCAGTTTGACATTTTTAAGACTATCTGCTTTTGAAATAGTTGCCGGTTTATCCGGTTTGGTGTTCTGCAGCATTTCCTGCAAGGCAATCTGGTTCAGCTTCTGCGCGTTGGTAACCTTATTCCATAATTTATCAAATTCTGCAACTGCTTCGCGGTACTTGGCCTTATGCAAATAAGCCGAACGCAGGCATTGGAACATATCTTTCTGAATATATTTTACCTTACAGGTATTATTTTTAGCATCGTTTTGCAACCAGGTATCGGTAAACGTGAGTTCCGTTTCATCTTCATTTAAATCGAAGGTACCGTTTAAACAATCAATCCAGTTGGAAGAACCGCTTTCGCGTAATAATACAATGGTCGTAATTTCTAAATTGCGTTTATTGCAGATATAACCACTCACATTATACTCTCCGAAATAATAACTATCCGTGATACGCAGTCGCGCGGAAAAAATATCCCCGGGTGATAGTTTTTGTATCACCATTTCCACATCATATGAATTATGAATGTACTGAATAAAATTCCCGGTCCATACGCCATCAATGTCCTGTGCTTTCACAAAAGAAAACGGACTGAGCATAAATAAAAGCAATAAAAGGTATGTAAATCGACTCTTCACAAAGGCAAAATTAGTTTAATACCAATTGATTAATCAAATTTGTTGCCAAACAAGTGTTGATAATTGAATGAATCGTTAAAATTAGTTTCCAGCTTCCGACATAGCGTTTTTAATAAACTCCATTATTTCTTTGCTTCCGCGGTTTTTTTCTGCTGATGTTAAAATCATAGAAGGCAGAGCAGTCCAATTTTCCAGCATTTTGGCTTTAAACTGTTTAATATTTTTCTGTACTGCCAGTGCTTTATCTTTATCAGATTTGGTAAAAATAATGGAAAACGGAATCCGCATTTCGCCCAGCCAGTTAATAAACTCCAGGTCTATTTTTTGAGGTGAAATGGTGGAATCTATCAGCACAAAAACATTCAGCAATTGCTCCCGGTGTGAGAGATAGTATTTAATCATTTTACTGAAGACTTCACGGGTAGTTTTAGAAACTCTGGCATAGCCGTAGCCTGGCAAATCCACCAAATGCCAGCTTTCATCAATCAGAAAGAAATTGATGGTTTGTGTTTTTCCGGGTGTTTTGGATACTTTGGCCAGTTCTTTACGGTTGGTAATCAGGTTAATCAATGATGATTTACCTACATTACTTCTTCCTATAAATGCAAACTCCGGAAATTCTGTCTTAGGACAATCATCCGTTTTTGGAAAAGCACCGATGAATTTTGCTGATTGTATCAATTTTCAGATTTATTAATGCAAAGATGAATACTATTTTTGATAGATTGATAACTAATATTGTACTTTTGTGTTGTATTTTGAAAAAATCATGGGTACTCCATTAACTCCATACAATACCAGCGAAAGCAAAAAACAACAGGTTGCCACCATGTTTAACAACGTTGCAGGTACCTACGACTTTCTGAATCACTTTTTTTCAGTGGGTATTGACAAACTCTGGCGCAGGAAACTGGTAAAACTGATTGGTAAAACAAATCCAAAGATGATTTTAGACGTGGCGACAGGAACGGCTGATTTAGCCATAGCGGAAACCAAACTGAATCCGGATAAAATTATCGGCGTAGATATTTCAGAGAAAATGCTGGATGTGGGCAGAGAAAAAATTAAATCCTATCCTTCCATAGAATTGCAACTGGGAGACAGCGAAAATTTACAATTTAATGAAAATACCTTTGACGCCGTAAGTGTTTCCTTTGGTGTTCGCAACTTCGAGAATGTGCCTGCAGGATTATCAGAAATGCGCAGGGTATTAAAACCTTCGGGAAAAGTATTTATATTAGAATTTTCAAAACCGGGCAACTGGCTTGTACAAAAGTTATACTATTTCTATTTTTGCAACGTTCTACCATTCGTTGGCAAATTGGTATCGAAAGATGCGCGCGCTTACACCTACTTACCGGAAAGCGTACGTATGTTTCCGGATGGCCAGAAATTTGTAGCATTAATGCAAGAAGCAGGTTATAAAAATATAGAATGCAAACCATTAACATTTGGCATAAGCACCATATACATTGGAGAAAAATAATACTCGCTGTATTTCTTTTCTGTCCGGCATTTGTGTTTAGTCAGCGCAATGTAATGGAGAATGATTTGAAGTTTGCCAGAAAACCTTACCATTTCGGAATTCATTTAGCAGCTGGGCTAGGTGATTTCAAAATCAAACAAAATGAACTGTTTGCCAGTAGCGACAGTATATTATCTATAAAGTCTAAATATGGAATGAGTTTCGAAATCGGAGCGCTGATGAGTTTTCATATCAATAAATATGTAGAACTAAGAACTATCCCCAGTTTTGTTTTTGCTCAAAAACAGATTGTCTATGATTATGCTGATCTAACTACTAAGGAACTTAAGCCTGCATTAAGCCAGATTTACTTCGACTTACCACTAGAAATAAAGGTGAAATCTGAACCTTTAAAAGATATCAAACTTTATTTGATTGCCGGCTTAAAATACGGTTATGACATTGGTGGAAATTTTAAGGATCGTAAAAAACCGGGCATACCTAAACAATCAGCGCATGACTTTGGCGTGAATTACGGTGCAGGTATAGAAATCCATTTCCCCTTGTTTATTTTATCACCTGAATTCAGGGTGTATAATTCAGTGATTAATATTCACAAACAGGATAACACCATTCCCGAATCCAGATTTATAAAAGGATTATACAACCGTTCTTATACGTTTTCTCTTAATTTCGAAGGGTAATTATTTACCTTCAAATCCGTCCAGTTTTTCGTTTATAGACAGTTTAAGCGTGTTCATCGCATCTTCAAAACTGATGTTATTGTTGATTACAATATCACATTCTGATTTGTAAGGGAGAATGAATTTTTGGTATGATGGAAACACATGATGCTGATATCTGTACAACACATCTTCCAGCGGATAATTGCGTTCAATTTTATCGCGTTGTATTCTACGGATTAATTTGATATGCTCATCTGCGTCGATAAATATTTTTAAATCCATCAGGCGCGAAACATCGGCAAAATGAAATACAAAAATGCCTTCTATAATTATCACCGGTGCCGGTTTGTAAATAACATTCTTCGGCTCTGCCAGAGGATTATTATACACATATTCTTTCAGCACTACATCTTCTCCGTTCAGCAAACGCAACACATCCTGATGGTATTCTTCTTCCTTAAAGGATTCGGGCAAATCAAAGTTTTTTTCTCCGGTTTTATCGATTACCTGTTCTTCACGCGGCTTATAATAGTTATCCTGACTTAAAATACACACTTGTTCCGGAGTAAAACTATTTGCCAGTTCTTTTACAAATGTTGTCTTTCCGCTGCCACTTCCGCCTGATATTCCAATAATGAATGGTTTCTGATCCATGTTGTTTATAAAAATGTTTCCCAAAACTAATCAAACGAAAATATCTTACCTATTTTTAAGGCAAATTTTTACCATGCAATTATTAGACGGCAAAAAAATAGCAGCAGCAATCAAAGCAGAAATTGCCGAAGAAGTGAAATTATTGAAATCCAGAGGTAAAAAAATCCCTCATCTGGCAGCAGTTTTAGTGGGTGACGACGGCGCCAGCCAGACTTATGTAGCCAGTAAGGTTAAATCTTGTGAGGAAGTTGGGTTTAAATCTACGCTGGTACGATTGAAAAAAGATATTACTGAAAACGAACTTATCACGCAGATTAATCTGCTCAATAATGATGACTCTGTCGATGGTTTTATCGTGCAACTGCCATTACCCAAACACATCAATGAAGAACGGATTTTACTGGCGGTGGCACCGGAGAAAGATGTGGATGGTTTTCATCCGATGAATGTAGGCAGAATGACCTTGAACTTACCCACCTATCTTCCGGCAACGCCTAAAGGCATTTTAGAAATATTGAAACGTTATAACATTGAAACGGAAGGCAAGCATTGTGTGGTGATTGGCAGAAGCAACATTGTTGGGTTACCGATGAGTATTTTAATGGCGAGAAAAGATAAAATCGGTAATTGTACGGTTACGCTTTGTCATTCCAAAACAAAAAACCTGAAGGAAGAAACGCTGAGAGCTGATATTATCATTGCAGCTTTAGGAAAACAGGAATTTCTGAAAGCGGATATGGTGAAAAAAGGAGTAGTAGTGATAGATGTGGGTATTACGAGAATAGAAGATAAAACCAAAAAATCAGGCTACAAATTACTGGGCGATGTTGCCTTTGATGAAGTAAGTAAGAAATGCAGTTACATTACGCCAGTTCCGGGTGGAGTTGGATTAATGACAGTCGCTTCCTTGCTGCAAAACACCTTAAGTGCCGCCAAAGAAGAGTTCTATAAAAAGACGCTGAGTTTCAGTGTAGATGAACTATAATTATAGCTCAGGGTTCTTCACAATGAAGAACGGATTCAATAAATTTTCCCGGTTGTATAAAAGTGCTTGATTGTTGTCATAACGCAATACTTCAGCACCTGCTTCCGTGGCTACGATTTGTCCGGCACAGGTATCCCATTCCATGGTGGGTCCGAGACGAGGATAAACATCGGCCTTCCCTTCTGCCAGTAAACAAAATTTGAGTGAACTTCCTGCTGCTACAAAGTCTACATTAGCAAATTTCGCTTTTTGCTGTTCCACATATTCGAGTAATTCCGGTGTTTGGTGTGAGCGCGAACCTACTATTTTCAGTATACTATCTTCTGCTAATTTTCTGATGTGCAGTTGTTGTGTTACTCCATTTTCAATTTTAAAACTGCCTTTATTCCTTTCTGCGTAATAGGTAACATTTTGTGCCGGTACATGTACGACTCCTAACACGGGAACTCCGTTTTCAACCAAAGCTATATTTACCGTAAACTCTCCATTCTTTTTGATGAATTCTTTCGTGCCATCTAATGGATCTACTATCCAGCAGCTTGTCCACTTGCTTCTTTCAGCGTAATCTGTTAATTTGTTTTCTTCAGAAATAACGGGTATTGAGCTATCCAGTTTTTTCAAACCAGCCACAATAATTTCATTGGCATTTTTATCAGCGATTGTTAAAGGAGAATTATCACTTTTAGTTTCTACAACAATGTCCTGTTTGTATATTTCCAGTATAGCGTTACCTGCCTCAATGGCAATTTGGAGTACAGTTTGTATCATTATGAATTGTAAATAAAATTAAAATCTGCGTTCTCTACAGTTGGATTAAGTGAATCTTTTTCACTGAGAATGATATCGCTTTGGGGAATTACCCAGTCGATATTTAACGACGGATCATTATAAGCTATACCTCCTTCAGAAGATTTGTTGTAGTAGTTATCACATTTGTATAAGAACTCGCAGGTTTCTGACAAGACAACAAAACCATGTGCATATCCAGGGGGAATCAGTAACTGTAATTTATTTTCATCTGACAATTCCAGTGAAAAATGCTGTAAAAAAGTTGGAGAGTTTTTTCGAATATCTACTACCACATCCAGCACTTTCCCCTCTGTAACACGCACTAATTTGGTCTGGGCATGAGGATTATTCTGATAATGCAATCCTCTTAATACACCATATGACGATTTGGAATGATTATCCTGAATAAAATTATAGTGTATTCCTGCTGCTTCTAATTTTGCTGCATTATAACTTTCAAAAAAGAATCCGCGGTTATCTGAAAAAACAGCAGGTTCGATAATGAATAAATCTTTTAGTGGTGTAGGTGTAATTTTCATGTAATAATGACTCTTCTTTTTGCTGAAATATTACGCAGCCTTTACTGTTTCTTTAATAGATGCCCAAAAATGTCTTCTAATATAGATAATAACAATAATAATCATATCAATTGCTGCACCTATAAGCATAAACATTATTAATTGATTTCTGGTTGACACCACATTTTTAAGTAGTGGCAAATGAGGTTCATCAATTGTCTGAAACAAAGGCATGATAGACTGATAATTTGTTTTGGATCCTTCCAAAGCAGTTGCTGTTGTAGAGTATAAGACTTCTAATAATGCCTTGTTTCTCATGTACCTTGTTTCATTTAAATCCGCTTTAAAGGTTACAAGATTATTTGCTTTATCTTTGTAATCAGCGAGATTAAATTCTGAATTTTCCAGTTGGGCTTTCACGTAAGCTAGTTTTTCTTCTAAGAAATCCACTGTGATTTTAGCTTTTTTTGTTGCTCGTTCTATATAATAATCTGTTAAGTTATTATAAAACCCTTCACAAAGTAATTTTGAAAATTCTTCGTCTCCGGAAGTGGTTGTTATTGAATAAATTTCAGCTTCGTTATAATCAATTGCAACCATAGCCCTGATTCCTGTCAATATTTTTTTGAATATCAGATAATCAGGAATACTCATTTCATTTACGGTTGTAAAATCCTTGAAGTAGCTGTCTTTATACCCCGACATTAATCTCAGATAGTGATTGGCCAGATAATCTTCTCTTCCTCTGAAAACATATTTTTTAAATACCATTTTAGAACCCACTTTCTCTGTAAAAGCATATTCTTTGAGTTTTTTAGGATTAGCAAAAGCTGTATTTGTAGTTTGCAAAAGATTGGAAAAATTTCCACTCCCTGGTACAATGGGTCTTTCTTCAGATAAAAAGAAAGTAATTTTTGCGGTGTAAGTTGGTTTAACCTGTTTTCCTTTGTAATAACCATATAATCCGGTTAGAATTATGGGGATTACAAAAAAGAGAGCGTATTTCTGTATAATACTCAGAATCTCTTTTATGATTGCTAAAAATTGCTTTAACCCCTGATCTTCTATTTCGCCTGCATCGGCATTATCATCAGTCGGAATTTCTTCCTGGTTAAGAATATTAACAGATTCAATATCTTCGTCTTTTTCTGCCATCTTTAATTTTTGGTATTTCTAACTGTTTGATATAGCAAATACAACGTCAATACGGACGTAATAGCACCTATAGCACCTGTTACAGCTTTTTGAAGTATTAAACCTGAGTTTGGATTCTTCATTCTTTCTTTCTTTTCTTTAGGGATTTTTGTAGGTATTACAATAACCGATCCTTTTTCTACACTAGGATAATTTTTACCGAAGAAAGATCTGTGTGTACCCAGGATTTGTCCATTAGGTCTGATAACATATGTTTTGCGTTTCTGAGCACTATCACTAAATCCGGCACCGTATTTATAGATATAAAACTTAGCATCTTTTCCCTCTGTATAAGGTACATATAAATTTTCAGGCTTTTTGTCTGCAGGATAATTGAATGCGCCACGCAGAGAAACTAAATCTTTGATAGCAGGTATACTGATGACATCCCCTTTTTTCAACACATAATTAAATTTTGAATTTTTACTTTTAAGAGCTTTATCCAAATCCGTTAAAATGTTTCCTATTCCGTCTTCTTCTCTGGTCAGCCTTGCACCATCAGCATATGCAAACCTGGTCAGTCCCCCGGCCCTTTCAATTAAAGAAGATAATTTTTCATCTTTAGTAGTGAGTACATATTCACCAGGGTAAAGTACTTCACCTTTCAAGGTAACTTTCATTTGATATTCGAATTCAGGAGTTGGCCGAACGTAAATCTGATCAAAAGGCTGAAGTTTGATTGAATTTGCGACAGGGTCTTTTCCTATATTTTTGCTAATACTATAGTTTAGTATAGTTACCTGAGTGGGTACAGACTGGGAGATTGCTTTATCGTAATTAGCAATTCTAGCAATTTCAATTCTGTTGGATGCTGCTTCCATTTTAAACCCTTTAGCTAATATTAATGCATCTGCTAAAGTCATATTTTCACTGTAAGCAAACGTTGTATCTTTTCTAACCATTCCGTTTACTTCTATATAATACTTGTCAATCCTTCTTAAATCCTTTAATACAATGATTTTATCTCTTTTTTTCAGTTTAAATGTATCTAGATTTTCAAAATTATTTGTAGTATCGATTCTGAAGGAAATCAGTTTCTCTGTCAAGTCTTCATTTATACGATAAATGATTATTTTGTCCAATAATGCTTCATCCTTAAGACCGTTAGACATAATAATTGCATCACGCAAAGACATACCCTTTTCCGATTCGAACTTTCTTGGTTTTCTTACTTCACCACTAACTTCAATATCAAATTTATCAAAGAAATCAGATTTTGAGTAAACCTCCATTGCATCTCTAAAGGTAAGTAACATATTGTCTTCATGATTTTTATCATCAATGATTGCCTGCAGATTTATTTTATATGAATGTTTTCTAAAATCATCAAAATTTGTTCTGACAAGGTAGGCTTCTTCTAAATAAGCATCTTCTTTCAATCCTTGTGCTTTTGAGATTAAATCCCAAACCCTGTCACCTTCTTTCCATTCGTATCTGCCGGGAAGAAGAACAGATCCATTGATTTCATTATAATTCTTAACTTTATCAGGTATTGAGCGTACGCCAACAACGTCACCGTTTTTCAATAGAATCTGACCTCCATTTGCTTTGATACTATCCAAATTAAAATCAATCAATATTTGTTTATTTTCATCATATCTTCTAATTTGAACAACCTTTGTAAATGCATCAGGTTTATAATTTCCGCAATATTTTAATAAATCTTCGAAGGTTTCTCCAACCTTCATCTCATACTTACCTTCTCTGTTTACAGCACCTTCTATTTTTACAATATTTTTTTGAGCAGGAACGTATATGTAATCATTATTATCTAAAAATATATCGTCTTGTTTTTCCGGAGTAAAGAGGAATTTATACAAGTCGAAATTTCTAATAATTTTACCATTTCTTTTAATCTGTATATCTCTTATGGAGCCGGATTTTGAAGGACCACCTACATAAGCTAGTATATTATAAGCAGTGTTTATAGCCGGAAATGTATACGAACCCGGATTTTCCACATCACCCACTACATTTATTGTTATTACACGGGAATAGTTTATAGAAACATCAAAATCTGATTTATCAATCATGTAAGCATTTGCAAATCTGGTTTTTAACAAACCTTTTGCCTGTTCTAACGTCAAACCTTTTAAATATACTCTTCCGATATTTTCCTGTTGAATATATCCGTCTTTATCAATATAAAACAGACGGTTGTAATCTGCGTAACCCCAGATAGATACAACAATCTGATCACCCACACCCAGGATATAATTTCCCGGTGGTTTTATATCAACAGCATTATTGAATATCTTTACATCCTTTTGTCGAAAATAGGTAAACCCATAAATATCAACAGAATCTAGTTTTTCTCTTAATTCTCTTGTAGCTGAGGCTGTAATTTTCTCTACTGTTTCAGATGCTTTTTGTGCTTCTTTCAGGAGTTTATCAGGAGAATTTATGTTGCCTTTAACTTCATTTGCATTTGTTGCATTACCGATTGCACCTGCCTGCTCATCGGCATCTTTTCCTCTCGGAGCAAATCCTTTTGCAATGTCCTGAGACTTTTTTGTTTCATCAACTTTTAACTGTCCTTGCTTTATCTGAAGAGTATCCTCAATTTTCTTAAAAATCTCTTTAACAGTTGGGTCTGGAGTAGATGGCGGCACCATGAATGGCGCCGTTGGAGGTGACACAAACTGTGCTTTCACAAGCATTGTCAGTGTAATTAAAACACAAAATGAAATTATTTTTATTGTATGTTTCATACTAAGTTAATTCGTATTGATTTTTATAATAATTTAAATATTCTCCTGAAGTAACATGTTTCAACCAGTCTTCATTGTTCAGATACCAGTCGACTGTCTTTTCCAGGCCTTCTTCAA
Source organism: Chitinophagales bacterium (assembly GCA_020848255.1). Classification (GTDB taxonomy): domain Bacteria; phylum Bacteroidota; class Bacteroidia; order Chitinophagales; family JADIYW01; genus JADJSS01. The sequence continues at coordinate 2,702 of JADLAJ010000016.1, read as the reverse complement.
ATTGCAATGATGGCTGCCATCCCAACTCTCTGTTTAATTTTGTTGCATCTATTGCATATCTCTTGTCGTGCCCGGGTCTGTCTTTTACATAGGTTATTAGTTGTTCAGATGTTCCTTCAGCACGGTTTAATTTCTTGTCCATTATGGAGCAGAGTAATTTAATCAAATCTATATTTTGCCATTCATTGAAACCACCTATATTGTAGGTCTCCCCCAATTTTCCTTTATGAAAAATAACATCTATAGCCGCGGCATGATCTTCTACAAATAACCAGTCGCGTGTATAATCGCCTTTTCCATAAACCGGCAATGACTTATTATTTTTTATATTATTAATAAACAACGGTATTAACTTTTCCGGGAACTGAAAGGAACCGTAATTATTAGAACAATTAGATATTATAACCGGTAAGTGGTAAGTATTTTCGTATGCTCTTACAAAATGATCAGAACTTGCTTTCGATGAAGAATAAGGAGACCTGGGATCGTATGCGGTTTCCTCGGTAAAAAAACCGGTTTCACCTAAACTACCATACACCTCGTCGGTGGATACATGATAAAATAATTTACCGTTATAATTATCTTTCCAACTCTCTTTTGCGGCATTAAGTAAATTAACAGTGCCCACAACATTGGTCATTATGAATTCCAGCGGATTTAATATTGACCGATCAACATGGGATTCTGCGGCTAAATGAATTACACCGTCAAATGTATATTTATTAAATAATTTATTAACTGCCTCTGCGTCAACAATATCTATTTTCTCAAATACATAATTAGGTTTTGATTCTATATCCTTTAGATTTTCAAGATTACCTGCATAGGTAAGTTTATCGAGATTGATAATATTGTAATCCGGATATTTGTTTACAAACAGCCTTACGACATGCGATCCAATAAAGCCTGCGCCTCCTGTTATTAAGATTGTCTTCATATTATAAAGTCCAGTATTCTAATTTGGAAATTTTTGACTTGTACATATTTTTGATATCTACTAAAATAGCACCTTCTTTTGCTAAGTTAGCAAAATAATTTTCATCCAGTTGTTTATAAGCGTCATGGGAAACGGCTATCACAATGACATCATATTTACCACTCACTTCCTGTTTCAATTCAACATTATATTCTTCCTGCACTTCATGAGCATCCGCCAATGCATCCACCATCTCAACTTCAATATGAAAATCCTTTAATTCTCTGTATAAATTAAATACTTTTGAGTTGCGGATATCCGTTACATTCTCTTTAAAAGTGGCCCCCATAATCAGTGCTCTGCATTGTGACGGATTCTTTCCTTTCCCTAACAAATATTGTACTATTTTTTTTGCAATATAATTCGGCATTCCGTCGTTTATATTTCTGCCGCTTAAGATAATCTGAGGTTTATATCCCAGTTCATTTGATTTATATGTCAGGTAATAAGGATCCACGCCAATACAATGTCCGCCTACCAGACCTGGCTGAAATTTCAGGAAATTCCATTTGGTTCCGGCTGCCTCCAATACGTCATAAGTATTAATATTCATTAAATTGAATATCTGTGAAAGTTCATTCATCAGCGCTATATTCAAATCACGTTGTGTATTTTCTATGACTTTAGCCGCTTCCGCAACTTTTATAGAAGAGGCTTTAAATACGCCCGGTTCTATGATAGAACCATATACGGCTGCTATATTTTCCAGCGATTCTTCATCACAACCAGCCACTATTTTTGTGATTTTTGTCAAGGTATGCAGGGTGTCTCCCGGATTAATCCTTTCCGGTGAATAACCCACCTTGAAATCCGTCCTGTATTTAAGACCCGATTTTTCCTCTATGATAGGTACACAATCATCCTCCGTACAGCCTGGATAAACAGTGGATTCAAACACCACATAATCTCCTTTTTTAATTACTTTAGCAATGGTATTGGATGCACCAACTAGAGGCTTCAGGTCTGGAACATTATGCTCATCCACCGGAGTAGGAACTGCTACTATAAAAAAGGTGGCTTTTTTCAGTATTTCGGTGTCAGCCGTGAATTCGATATCCGTTCCCAAAAAAGCGGATTCCGATAGTTCATTGCTCGGGTCGATGTGGTTTTGCATCATTTCGACGCGTTTTTGGTTGATATCAAAGCCTATAACTTTGAATTTTTTTGCCAATTCCAAGGCTATCGGCAGACCTACATAACCAAGGCCAATGACGCCAATTATCTTTTCTTTATTGGCAAATGGAGTAGTAAATTGTTGCGTGTCAGTCATTTTTTTGTATTCGAACTGGCAAAAATACAAAAAAAATAGTCAATAATTTTAGTATAAGCCGTTAACAAATAATAAGTTTGCTTAAAAAAATCTGAATAATACCATAAATTTCATTACAAATTCCAATATGCACGTTTGTTACTCCATTTTTATTCATTTTTTTTACTTTTTAGTTCATTTAAAAGCAATTTTTAATAAAAAAAATAAAAAATGGATTACCATTCAAAAAAAATGGAGAAATTACTTAGTTCAGGATTTAACAAATTTTGATGATTATTGCTGGATTCATTGTGCTTCCGCAGGTGAATTCGAGCAGGCAATTCCATTGATACAAACAATCAGGAATCAAAAATCAGGAATCAAGATAGCTGTATCATTCTTCTCCCCTTCCGGTTTTGAAATGTACCAGAATTCAGGATTAGCGGATGTATTTTTTTATATCCCATTAGATACCCG
>JADLAJ010000015.1 GCA_020848255.1 Chitinophagales bacterium | reverse complement strand
CAGATATCCGTTCTATTTTAATTCAGATTAAAGTGGTGCCGGAAACCATGCATATTCAGAAATTACTGAACGAATTCATCAAAGAAAATAAAAGTATTGCCTGGGTGGTGAATGAATACGGCGGTACGGCGGGTATCATTACGCTGGAAGATATTCTGGAAGAAATTTTTGGTGAAATTGATGACGAATACGACAAAGACGAACTGGTAGGCAATCAGTTGTCCAAAAATGAGTTTATTTTATCCGGCAGACTGGAAATCGACCGTATCAACGAAGAATATAATTTAACCCTTCCCGAGGGTGATTATGACACGCTTTCAGGCTTCATCATCGACCATCACGAAACCATTCCGGAACAAAATGAGGTGATAGATATTGGAAAATACAGCTTTAAAATACTCGATGTTTCCGATACAAAAATAGAAACCGTAAAGCTGGTAATCAATGAAGACTCTGATAGTCAGTAGTTTGTGTTATTTTTTCTGAAAGAAACTCCAAGTTCGAGATTCACCTATTTCTTTCATCTTCAAATTATTACATTTTTACATTTTCAAATTATTTCCTTACCTTTGCACTCTTTAAAAATCAAGAAATATTATGGCAATAATTGGAAAAATCAGACAGCGCTCGTGGATTCTGGTAGGGTTTATAGCAATAGCGTTACTTATTTTCATTGTTGAAGCAGCATTGGAAAGAAACTCATTGTTTAGCGGCGGTGGCGGCAAAAACGATGTAGGTAGAATTAATGGAACGACTATCTCCGCAAAAGAATACAGTTCTAAGATATCAAACTATGAAGATGGATTGAAAATGATTAATCCGAATCTTCAGTTGAATGAACAAATACAGTCTCAGGTTCAGGAAGAAGTTTGGAATACCATCGCAGCGGAACAATTATTGGGAAAAGCCTATACTTCTTTAGGATTAGCCGTTTCAGAAGGTGAAATGGGAGATTTAATGTGGGGACAACAGCCTCATCCGCTGGCACAACGTTTCTTAATGAAAGTAAGAGAAGTAAGTCCGGATATCATCAATCAGGAAACAGGTCAGTTAAATCAGGGAAAAATCCGTGAATTCATTACGAACATCGACAAAATCGACAAAGAAAACAAAACGAATTTCCGTGAGATGCTGGGTCATATCGAGCAACTGATACAAGATGATCAGGTAAAACAAAAATATGCTTCATTAGTGGCACAATCTTTCTACATGCCAACATTCATGGCAAAAGAAGTAATTAACTCCGGCAGAAGCGCGAAAGTGGCTTTTGTGAGCGTTCCTTATACATCTTTACCGGATGATAAATACAAAGTATCGGACGATGAAATCACCGCTTACCTGAAAGAAAATAAAGCAAAATACGAACAGGCTGCATCCCGTGTGGTAGATGTGGTTTCTTTCGATATTTTCCCATCAGCAGACGATACAGCACAGGCGCTGGCTAAAATCAGCAAAATGCGCGAAGAGTATGTTGCATCCTTGCCAAAAGATTCGGCATATATTGCACGCAATTCACAGCAGGGCGCAGAATTGAATTATTTCTCTAAAGAAGAAGTGCTGCAAACCAAACGTAATCCTGATACCTTGTTCTCTTTACCGGTGGGTACATTAACCAATGTATACACGGAAGGTTCGTATTATATCTTTACAAAAATCGTAGACAGAAGAGTAGCTCCTGATACAGTGCGTGCTGCGCATATCTTGTTGAGCCTTGGAAAAGGAACAGATGAAGAGAAAAAAGCTGCCAATGCAACAGCCGACAGTTTAATCAGCGTAATAAATTCCGGTGCAAAAAATTTCGGTCAGGTAGCGGTAGAAAATTCACTGGATAAAGGTTCTAAAGACAAAGGCGGAGACTTGGGTTATTTCTCCAGAGGACAAATGGTAAAAGCATTTAATGATAAAGTGTTTTACAGCGGAATGGCTCCGGGACAAATTGCAAAAGTTGAAACACCGTATGGTTTACATATCATTTTACTGATAGATGCAAAAGCACCTAAATTGCTGACGAAATTCGCTGATTTTGTGGTGGAATTAGCGCCAAGCAATGAAACAGAGAAAATTGCTTATGATAAAGCAGTTGCTTTCCAGCAAAAAAACCAAACGGCAGAGCAGTTTGACAAAGCAGCTAAAACAGAAAATCTGGCAAAAAATGTAGTGCTTACACAAAATATGACAGATGTACCTCAGATTGGTTCGGCACGTAAACTGGTGCAATGGGCATTTCAGCAGGATAAACCAAATGTTATCAGCGACTTCGATAACGATTACAAATACATGGTGGCTAAATTGAGTAAAGTAATACCTAAAGGATTGCCAAAAGCGGAAGATGTTCGTGAAGAGCTTTCATTGATTATCCGCAATCAGAAAAAAGGCAAAGACTTGGTAGAACAGTTGAATAAAGCGGCGGCAGGCACTTCAGATTTATCAGCGATTGCTGCAAAAGTAAAAGACGCTACAGTGTCTGACACAGCATTAGTTCGTTTATCATCAGCTTATGTACAAGGTTTGGGTAATGAGCCTAAATTAGTAGGAACT